>CALAFS010000131.1 GCA_937892405.1 uncultured Clostridia bacterium | reverse complement strand
TGTTTTTCTGTCTGCGGCAAAGGATCTGTATGACGCGGTCAAGCTCGCGCTCTCTTC
The DNA here is from genome assembly GCA_937892405.1 of uncultured Clostridia bacterium. Classification (GTDB taxonomy): domain Bacteria; phylum Bacillota; class Clostridia; order Oscillospirales; family CAG-272; genus UBA1740. Next base: position 17,018 of record CALAFS010000131.1, on the reverse strand, counting down.
CGACGATACGATCGAGTTTTCCCTGCATCGCCTTCGCCGTCAGGTTGGTGGCATAGGCGGAGAGAAACTTGCGGTTTGCCGCCGGTTTTTCTTCCGTCTTTCCCTCTTTTTTCTTCGGGGCATCCTTCTGCGCGCCGAAGGGCATGCCGAGCCCCGAGAAGATCTTCGGCAGGTCGACTGCGGGTGCCCCGCCGTCCTCCCCTCCGGAAACCGACTCGTCCGTTTGAGAAAGCAGTCCTTCGACCTCGTTGTTCATCGTCTCGAGATCGTCTTCGCTGATGCCCATTTTCTTCAGCATGTCGTTGATGGGCTGAATACCGAGCTCTTTGGCGCAGAGCAGGCAGAGTCCCTCGTTGACGGTCTTCCCGTTTTCAAGACGGGTGATAAAGACCACGGCGGGACGCTTTTTTCATCTTGCACATTTTTGTATTTCCATGAATTTTCCGTTCTTATGACCGATCTCAGAAGCTGAGAATCAGATCGAGTGGGTTGTATTGATTCAAAAACCGATAAAAGAAACCGCCCTCAAAATTCTCCGCCCATGCGACACCTTCAAAAAGCGAAGTGTCGAGAACAAACGCGAAGAGAGACGCCAGCGCCCATGAAATAAGAAACGCGAACGCGCCCGAGAACAGAACGCCGACCACTTTGTTGACAATCGAAACGGGTCCGATCCGGAAGAGCAGATCCACGAGCCAAAGTACCACGGTGAAAACCAGGGTACAGAGAATCAGAAGAGCGACAAAAGAAAGTACCGTCGAGACAATATCCACGACCGGTGCCGTGAGGGTTGTCGTCAGGCTGTCGATGACATTTTCCCCGCGTGACGCCGCCTCCGATACATCAATGCCGAAAAGCCCGGCGGCGAGCTTCAGAACAGTCGGCAGAGTCTCCCCTGCGTTCTCCGCCGTGACATCGCCGCAATGCGTGCGGATATATTCCGACACCTGCTTTGTCACGGGCCCCGCGATCAAAGGACGAAGCACCCGCTCCGAAAAGAGAGAGCAGAAGCGGAAAGAACAGAAGAGCGTCGCAAAGAATTTGACCGGGCGTCCGACGGTTCTGACAAACCCCCGCTTATATCCGAGAAAGATTCCGAACAGGATAATCAGAATCAGAACAGCATCAAGAACATACTTCATAAAGCAATCTCCTTCTTTCGGATAGTATTAGGATTTTTGGATTATTATACACCATGCGCGTGCGATCTGTCAAGTCTCACGGGCGAAAAACCACATTTTCCTCCCCAAAGACAGAGGAAAGTCTCCGAAGGACTCCCTCCTCCGGCGAAATCGTCGCTCCCCTGTAGCGGACATATTTCCCCGTCTCTCCGTCATAGAGAATAATCTCGCAGTCGCCGGGATGAAGTGAAGAGAGGCGCATGAGAGTCTGAAGGCGCGAATCCTTCATCGATGGCACTTTGACAAACAGACGAGAGGCTTTCTTTTCCTCCGGTACTGCGGCGGTGCCTTTTTCTTTTCCGCCCCCCGCGTTCTCTGCGTCAAATTCCGCGTTACTGAGAAGGCGCCTTACCGAAGAGAGCAGAATCTTCGGCATCTCCCCTTCCTCAAGCGAAAGTGTCCCTTCAATATACACGCCGCTCTCGGGAGAAAGCTCGTCCGCACATTTTGCATACTGTCTTGCGAATACGATGACCTCAATCTCTCCATAGGTGTCGTCCACGCGTAAAAATGCCATTGTGTCACCGTTTTTCAGTGTTTTCGTTTTCTTTGCCGTCACAATGCCGGCGATGCTCACCTTCGAGCGATCACGGTACTTTGTGGCAAAGGCTTCGCTTTCCTCCGCCGTCTCCTCAAAAATATCGGAAATCCGATCGGGCGCGAGAGAGGCGATATGCTTTGCAAAGCTGTCCGCCATGTGTCCGGAAAAATACATGCCCGAGCTTTCCTTTTCGAGAAGGAGAAGCTCCCGTTGCGAATACTCCGGAAGATCGGGGTAGACAAATCCGCTGCTCTCTCCCGCGACGGGTGCCGCGGAGAAAAGATCAATCTGCCCCGAGATATTGTTGCGGGAGCGGTCGTGCTCGCCGTCCACGATCGCCTCATACGAGGCAAGCAAGGCACTGCGCGGTACGCCGAGAGAATCAAAGGCGCCGCACTTGATGAGCGACTCCATCGTCCTCTTGTTGATCTCCGCCTCCGCAAGACGGCTGACAAAGGAATCAAACGAACGGTAAGACCCGTTCTTTCTCTCGCTTACCACCGCGTCGGCAAACTGCCGTCCGACATTGCGCACGGCGAGAAGCCCGAAACGAATACTCCCCGCCACGACGGCAAAGGTCGGTTCACTCTCGTTGATATCGGGCGGTAAAACGCGCACGCCGTATTTTTTCACATCGGCGATATATTCGCGGATTTTCAGAGGAGAATCCAGAACGCTCGTCATGAGAGCGGCAAAATATTCCGCAGGATAGTGCGCCTTCAGATATGCCGTCCGATAGGAAAGAATCCCGTACGCCGTCGCATGGCTTTTGTTGAAGGCGTACTTTGCGAAACTGACCATCTCGTCGAACACCTCGGAGGCGTCTGTCTCGGCGATCCCGTTCTTCTTCGCCCCGGCAAGAAAACGCTCCCGCTCGGCAAGCATGACATCTTCCTTCTTTTTCGCCATCGCACGGCGGACAATATCCGCCTGCGCATAGGAATATCCCGCGAGGGCGCGGCAGATCTGCATGACCTGCTCCTGATAGACAATGCAGCCATAGGTGACATCGAGAATCGGTGCAAGCGCCGGAATTTTATAGACCGTCTTTTCTTTTCCGTGTTTTCTCGCAATGAAGGTGTCGATCGAATCCATCGGTCCCGGACGGTAAAGCGCAATACACGCGATAATATCCTCGAGATTTGAGGGTGCCAGACGGGCGAGCACCTGTTTCATACCGCCGGACTCAAGCTGAAAGACGCCGTCGGTTCTCCCCTCGGAGAGAAGGCGGAAGGTCGCGGGATCTCCGTCCGGGATCTTTGCAATGTCAAAATCGGGAATACGGCTTTTCACCGCCTTTTCGGCGTCGTCGATAACGGTCAGGTAACGAAGTCCGAGAAAGTCGAATTTCACCAGTCCGAGCTTCGCATCCGTCGTCATGTCGAACTGTGTGACAACGCCCGTTCCGCTGTACGAAAGGGGGACATATTCATAAGTGGGCTTCTCGGTGATAACGACACCGGCGGCATGTGTCGAGGCGTGACGCGGCATGCCTTCGAGGCGGCGGCTGATTTCGATCAGGCGCCTGACTTCGGCATTCTCGTCATAGAGGGTCCGAAGCTCTTTTCGGCGAAGTGCGTCGTCAATGGTAATGTTCAGCTCACGCGGAATCAGCTTTGCCACCGTGTCCACCGATGCGTACGGCATGCCGAGCGCGCGCCCGACATCGCGGACGGCGGCACGGGGCGCGAGCGTCCCGAAGGTCACGATCTGCGCGACCTTGTCCTCCCCATACTTTCTCTTGACATATTCGATGACCTCTTCGCGTCTTTCGTAACAGAAGTCAATGTCGAAGTCAGGCATGGAGACGCGCTCGGGATTCAGAAAGCGCTCGAACAGAAGATCATACACGATCGGGTCGACATCGGTGATCCCGATAAGGAATGCCACAAGAGAGCCGGCGCCCGATCCTCTGCCGGGTCCGACGGGGATCCCGTGATTTTTCGCATAGGAGACGAAGTCCGCGACGATCAGAAAGTAGGCATCAAAGCCCATTTTGATAATCACCGACAGCTCGTACTCAATACGGGAAAGATAGGTTTCCTTCGGGAATTTGCCAAAGGTAATCCGCCTGTCCCCGACAAGGCGTTCAAACCCGCGGTAAGCGTCCCGCCGCAGATTCTCCGCATGTGTCATGCCCCCCTCGGGGGTGAAATTCGGCAGATAGAGTTTCCCGAATTCAAAGTCAAAGTTACATTTTTCCGCTATTTTCACAGTGTTTTCCACCGCACCCGGAAATGCGGAAAAGAGAGTTTTCATCTCCGCTGTACTGCGGAAATAATATTCGTTTGTTTCAAAGCCGAAGGGCTTTCCCTCCGTGATAACATTGCCCGTCTGAATACAGAGGAGCGTCGCCTGAATGTCTGCGTCCGATCTCTCGAGATAATGTACATCGTTCGTGGCGACAAGAGGGATACCGTACTTTTCGGAGATGGTTTTGAGTCCGAACGCCACCTTGCGCTCGTCGTCCATGTGGTGGTTCTGCACCTCAAGATAGAAGTCATCGCCGAACAGCGTCTTCATCTCAAGAGCGTACTTCTCCGCCTCCGGCATACTGCCCGCGAGAATCAGGGACGGAATCTTTCCCGCAAGGCACCCGGAGAGCGCGACCAGTCCCTCGGCGTGCTCCCGCAGAAGATCCATATCAATGCGCGGACGCATGTAAAAGCCGTTGATAAAGCTCTCGGACACCATGTAGCAAAGATTGCGGTATCCCGTCGCGTTCTTACATAGCAGAATCATATGGTGCCCCGAGGAATCCCCGCGTCCTTCTTTCAGAAAGCGGGTGCGCGGCGCGACATAGACTTCACAGCCGATAATCGGTTTGATTCCCTTTTCTTTCAGGGCAAGATAAAAGTCCACCGCTCCGTACATGACGCCGTGATCGGTGATCGCGACCGCGTCCTGTCCTTCGGCGATTGCCTTTGCCGCAATTTCCGAGATCCGGGCGGCACCGTCAAGCAGACTGTATTCGGTATGCAGATGTAAATGGACGAATTCTCCCATCTCTCTTCTCCTTCGTTTTTCCGATTGTTTTGTCGGCTTGTCCGACACCGTCCGCTACTTTCTCTCGGCGAGCAACTCGTCCGCTGTCTTCACGATTTTCGAGAGGCGGTGAGACAGTCCGGATTTTGTGATCGGCGGCACAAATTTCTGTGACAGCTGATACAGCGAAAGATCACGGTAGGCAAGGCGCAGGCGCGCCGTGCGATCGAGCTCTTCCGGCAGGCGGGAAAGTAACCCCCGCCGTTCCAGCTCTTCGATTTTCGCGATCTGCCCGGCACCGGCGGTTACCGCCTTCCGGATATTGTTTGTCTCACAGTTTGTCACGCGGTTCGCATTGTTGCGGAACTCGTTTTCGATTTTGAAATTCATAAAGAGGAACGCCGTCCGGTTCATGCCGGCAAGTGCGAAGAAATCCTCAATGGAGGCGGAATCCTTGAAATAGAGAATCTTCTCCCCGCGCCGCTCGGTGTACTTCGGAGAAAGTCCCGTCTCGGCGAAGAAAGAATTCATCATTTTTGTTCTGTTTCCAAACGAAAATTCAAGGCAGAATTGCTTTTTCGGATCGCTGACACGCCCTGCCGCAAAGAAGATCCCCGCAAAGAACGCACCGCGGCACCCCTGACAGCGCAGGGACGGGTAATAGAGGATCTCCTCCGAATTTCCGAGAAGCAACCGTTCGGCACTCGGCGAAGAAAAAGACAGTTCCCGCCCCCGTCCGCCGCCCGCGGGTGTCGTGACGGCGGCGGTCTTGCCGAACGCCTCCGAAAGAAAAGGCAGAAGCGCCGCGGCGCTCTCCTCCCCATCCGTGCGGATCACAATGCGCCCGTCGCGGATCTCTCCTTTGGAAAGAAGGATGCCGACAAGAAAGCTCCTGCGGCAACAGGGGAGCTTATAGGATTCCGTGAGAATTCCCTGCTTTTGTTCTTTGGAAAAGGACATACGGCACCTCCTTTGACAATCAATTACAAAATACGGATTTCGGGTGTCAGGTCGATTCCGTATGCCTCCCGGACACGCTCTCTGATTTTTGCGATCAGCGTGCGGACATCCTCCGCGGTGGCGTCGCCCGTGTTGACGATAAAGCCCGCGTGTTTCTCCGACACTTTCGCCCCGCCGACGCGCATACCCTTCATACCAAGGCGATCGATATAATATGCGGCAGAGGTCTCACCGGCACGCAGAAAGACACTGCCGAGGCTCGGCTCTCCGATCGGTTGCGATGCGCGACGCAATGCCGTGAAGCGGGAGATCTCCGCCTTTGCCCATTCTCTGTCGGCGGCGGGCGTGCGGTACAGAGCGGAGAGCAGGATTTCTTCCCTCTCCCCCTTCAGCCGACTCCTCCGATAGGAAAACCTCATCTCTTCCCACGGTACGGTATACACCTTTCCGCTCTTTACGGAATAAATCTCGCAGGAAAGCACCGCGTCCGCAGTCTCATAGCCAAACGCGCCGGCATTTCCGCATACGGCGCCTCCGACGGTACCGGGAATCCCGGCAAGAGACGGAAAGGCGAGTCTCCCTTCTTTCAGCAGGCGACGGAAGAATGCCGCGCCTCCGACCCCGGCGCGAACTCTTGTACTGTCACCGGAGGGAAAAATCCCCTGCATGGCACGGGTGGAAAGAAATACGGCATCGGTCTCACCGTCGGGTGGCAGAGTATTCGTCATGTGCCCGATAAGGTGCCACGGGTATCCGCCGCGGCAAAGGAATTCCACGCATGCGATGAGGTCTTCCCTCTCGTGCGGGGAAACGAAGACGGAACATCTCCCGCCGCATCGGATGGATGTGTGACGGGAAAGATCCTCCCTCTCGGAAAACGGAATTTTTCTCTCGGTCAGAAACTCCGGAAAAGTCAATGCGTTATTTCTCCCGGTCTTTGAAATGGGGCAGTTTACGCGTCCTTTTCATCTGTCGTATCTCCGGCATTCAGCATATCCACAGCGGCACTCCGCTGTGCCTCGGAGACGGAAATGCCGCCGAGAATCCGTGATATTTCGGCAACGCGCCCGTCGAAATCAAGGACGCGCACCTGTGTCTCCGTCGCTCCGTTCACATCGGTCTTACTGATCAGAAAATGGGTGTCCGAAAGCGACGCGATCTGCGCCGAGTGGGTAACGCAGAAGACCTGCGCCCCGCGGGCGAGTTCTTTCATTTTGATTCCGATCTTTCTCGCGGTCTTGCCGGATACACCCGCGTCGATCTCATCGAAGATCAGCGTCGGGACGCCGTCCTTTTCCGCGAGGGCGCATTTAAGCGCCAGCATGATACGGGCAAGCTCACCGCCCGAGGCAATCTTTGCGATCGGCTGCGGATCGGCGCCGCGATTGGCGCTGATAAAGAACTCCGTCTTATCCGCACCGGTCGGGTAAAGCACTTTCTCCCCGCCGACCGTCTCCTGCTTTACGGAAGCGAAAAAGACAACCTTCGGCATATCGAGAAAATCAAGGACAGCTTTGACCTCCCCCTCGAGGCGGCTTGCCGCCGCGGTACGCATGGTATGCAGCTCTTCCGCAAGAGCGAGTGCCGCGCGGTAGCGTTTTTCTTTTTCCGCCCCCAGCTCTTCAAGCCGTCCGTCCGCATCCTCGAGTGCTTCGAGGTCGTGCGCCGCGCGCTCACGGAACGCGAGAATATCCGCGACGGTCAGTCCGTATTTGCGTTTCAGTTTGGAAATTTTATCGAGACGGGATTCGATCGCGTTGAGTTTCTCCGTCGGATCTCCGTCTGCGTCCTCGGTAATAGCGTATGCCTCTTCGGCAATATCGTCCACGCTGTAAAGGATATCCCGCAATCTCTCGGCATACTCACCGGCGGCGGGAATCACATCGGCGATCTGCGACAGCGCGGCGACACTCCGATCGAGCAGGAAAGAAACACTTCCCTTTTCGCTCCCCTTCAATGCTTTAAAGACAAAGGACGCCTGCTTCATAATTCTCTCATTGCTTCGAAGCTTTACCTTCTTGTCGACAAGCTCTTCTTCCTCTCCGTCATGAAGGGAGAGCGCGTCGATGTCGGCGATCTGATATTTCAGCATCTCGGTCAGCCGCTCCCTCTCCCTTGCCTGCCCGGCGAGGGTCTCAAGCTCCCGCTTCGCCTCGCAATAGGAGGCGTACGCCGCTTTGTATTCCGCGAGTTTCGGCAATGTCCCGCCGTAAACATCAATCAGTTCAAGATGGCGCTCGGGGTTCAGAAGAGACTGCGTGTCGTTCTGTCCGTGTACGCTTACAAGATAAGGCGTCACCGTACGCAAAAGCGCAAGGCTCACCGCCCGTCCGTTGATCCGGATCTGTGTCTTTCCGTCCGGTGTCAAGGTACGCTGTACCAGAATGTTCCCCTCTTCGTCGGGTGCCACGCCGACCTCGGAGAGCTTCTCCGCGATGCCGGGCGTAAACTCTCCGAACAGTCCGCTCACCGTCGCGGAACCGGTACCGGTGCGGATCAGGTTCTTGTCCGCCTTGGCACCGAGAAGAAGGTACACACTGTCGATAATCATGGATTTTCCTGCACCGGTCTCACCCGTCAGAGCGGAAAAGCCGTGCGGAAAATCAAGATCAACGGAACGGATCACCGCGATATTTCCGATATGAAGCGAAAGCAACATAGTCTGTCTGTCCTTTCTGTATGCCGTTCTCCGGCACAGATCGCCGACCTTCCCCTCCGGGAAAGCGGCGCCGCGTCCTCTATGCAAAAATGACGCTTATTTTTTATTGAAAACGGTCAGAAGCTTTTCTCTGACATGCTCCGCCTCTCCCGCACGGACGACGAAGAGAATGGTATCGTCTCCTGCCACGCTGCCGAGAATCTCAGGAAGAGAGAGCCCGTCCACACAACTGGCAAGCGCATTCGCCATACCGGGGAGCGTGCGCAGAACGATGATATTGTCCGAAACCTCAAGGCGCGTGATCGCCGCGGCAAGCGTAGAATTCAATACCGGGGAGGGTGCCTCCTGTCTGAGATTCGGGAGCACATATTTATAGGTTCCCCGCTCGGTCAGTCCTTTGACGAGCTTCATCTCTTTGATGTCGCGCGAGACGGTCGTCTGTGTCACATCGAAGCCAGCCTCTTTCAGGCGCTCCTGCAGGGTGGTCTGGGTGTCGATCTCATACTTCTCGATCAGTTCGAGAATTTTATTCTGTCGGGTGCGTTTCATAGTGGTATCCTTTCTGTATGCGGCGCACGGCGCCCTCGTAGAGTTCGGAAGGTCAGCAATCTGCCGTACCGTCTTTTTGATTTATATTTCTTCCAGTTTCCGCATCTTCGCAAACAGAGCGGAAAAGGTATCGTTTTCGCGGAAGGTCAGAAGTTTTAAGGGGCGGTCGGCGCGTCGGATTACGCAACGCTCTCCGGGATACAGCGTGTCGAAGGGTCTGCCGTCTACCGAAAGTCCGAGCGGCACCTCTCCGGCACTCAGCCGAAGTTCCTCCCTGGGAGAAAACACGATGGCACGGTTGAAAAAGGAGTGCGGGCAGACCGGTGTCACGGTGATCGACGGCACGCTGTGTGCCACGATCGGTCCGCCGGCGGAAAGCGAGTAGGCGGTCGATCCGATCGGCGTCGAAAAGATCAATCCGTCCGCGCGGTAGGAGACGCTCTCCCCACCCGCAGTCAGAAGTTTCAATGTGGCGAGTCCGACCGCGCTGTCATGGGACGCAAATACCTCATTGACCGCGTAGCGCGGCGACGGAATCTCCCGCCCCTCCCGCAGAATGGAGACGGTCAGGAGCATTTCTTCCCTGACGGTATAGTCGCCTGCGAAGAGCCTGTCGAGAAGCTCCGGATGATCGGGATCCAGCTCCGCAAGATAGCCGAGGCGCCCGAGATTGACACCGAGCACGGGAACCCCGCGCGCGATGGCGTCGACCGAGGCGTCGAGAATCGAGCCGTCGCCGCCGATAACGAGGATCAGCTCGGGATCCCCCGGAAAATCCTCCGACGCGAGCGTCGGGAAAGCACCGCGGTATTCGGGCGGCAGCGAGAGTATCGCCCCCTGTGCGAGAAGACGGTCCGCGATATTTTTCGTCACGCGGAGCGTCGGATCTTTTTTCGGGTTCGGTAAGAGTGCGATCCGTTTCAAGGTCGACCCTCCTTTTCAATCTGTTTCTTTGGCAAAATGTACGAGATATTCGGTATTCCCGTCGCCTCCGAGAATCGGGGAGACGATACTGCCGCGTACGGAAAATCCGTACTGCTGTGCAAAGGCACACACGCGGCGGAGGGCGTCGAGACGAAGTGCCTCGTCTTTTACGATCCCGCCTTTGCCGACGCCGGATCTTCCGACCTCGAACTGTGGCTTGACAAGGCAGATGAAGTCCGCCCGATCCGCGAGTGTCCGATAGACGGCGGGAATGATATGTGTCGCGGAAATAAAGGAAACATCCATCACACAAAGATCCGGAAGATAGGGCAGATCCTCACGCGTCATATAGCGCGCATTGAAGTTTTCCATCACATAAACGCGACGGTCTTCACGGATTTTCGGGACGAGCTGCCCCGTGCCGACATCGGCGGCAATTACGCGAGCCGCCCCGTTTTGCAGAAGGCAGTCGGTAAATCCGCCGCTCGACGCCCCGATATCGAGTGCATACCGCCCCCGCACCGGAATGTCAAAAGCAACAAGCGCCCCTTCGAGTTTATTTCCGCCGCGGCTGACATATTTTTTTGCGCTACGGTCAAGAAAAATCTCTTCTTCATGACCGGTAATGTCGAGCGCCGGCTTTGTCACCGGTTTCCCGGCGAGAAAAACCGCGCCGCTCTGAATCAGCGACTTTGCCTCACTGCGGCTCGATGCGAATTCGTGTTCGGCTAAAAAAACATCAAGTCTCATCGGGCGCGGCAAACGGGGCGTCGGTCACGGTGCCCCCTTCTCCTTCGGTCAGGATCCGCACCTTCTGCTCCGCGTCTTCAAGCTGCCCGTTGCAGAAGCGGACAAGCCCGATCGCCTCTTCATAAGCGGCGAGTGCCTCGGAGAGAGGGAGTGACCCGCTCTCAAGACGGCGCACGGTACCGTCAAGTTTTTCCATCGCGCTCTCAAATGTCATCGTTTCATTTTTCATTGCCAGTCTCCAATCCACGCCATAAACGGCATAAGGGTTTTGATTATCTTTTTGCCCGCTCGGTCTCTTTGATTTCGGCGGTTGCTGTCCCGTCCGCAAACAAAAGCGACAGCGTCTCCCCGGGTCGAATTTCGCGCACCGAGGAGATTGTCTTCCCCTCTTTTTCGGGAAGGCAATAACCGCGTGTCAGGGTCGCCATCGGGCTGAGTGCCTCCGCTTTACCCGCGAGGAGTGTCAAAGTCGCCCGCGCTTTTTCCATACTCATGCGCGCGGCGGCGTCCGCCCGCGAACGGTAATTTTCGACTTTCTCGGAAAAAGGCGCAAGAACCGACGCGGGATCGGTAAACGGTCTTCGCGCCGTGAGGGCGTCGAGTCGCTCTCTCTTCCTCCCGACAAAGGACAGAAGTGCGGCGTCAAGACGCTCCGCCGTGCGGTCAAGGGTGAGAAGAAGTTCCTTTCTGTCCGGCACGGCGATCTCCGCCGCGGCGGAAGGGGTCGGTGCGCGCAAATCGGCAACAAAATCGCAGATGGTAAAGTCGATCTCGTGTCCGACCGCAGAGATAACGGGCACCGTCATGGAATAAATTTTCCGTGCGAGTGCCTCGCTGTTGAACGCCCAGAGATCCTCGATGGAGCCGCCGCCCCGTCCGATAATCACGGTGTCGCAAAGGCGGCTCTTCTCAAAGAAATCAAGTGCTGTAAGAAGCGAAGGCACGGCGCCCTCCCCTTGCACAAGAGCGGGATAAAGATAAATCTTCGTCGCCGGAAAGCGGCGCGCGGTAATGTGAATGATGTCACGGATCGCCGCGCCGGTGGGCGAGGTAATCACGCCGAGGTTGCGCGGCATCTTAGGAATCGGGCGTTTGTGTTCTTCGTCAAACAATCCCTCTTTCGCAAGTTTTTCCTTCAGTTGCTCATACGTGAGGTAAAGGGCGCCGACGCCGTCCGGTTGCATGGCATTGACATAGATCTGATAGCTTCCGCCCTTCGGATATACCGAGACGGAGCCGAACAGAATCACCTTCATGCCGTCCGCGGGACGGAAGAGGAGGTGGGAGGCGGCGGAGCGGAACATCACCGCGCGCACCTGTCCTTCCTCGTCTTTCAGGGAAAAATAGAGGTGTCCACTCGTGTGTCTGACGAAATTGGAGATCTCTCCCCGTACCGTCACCCGCGCAAGGCGGGGATCCGACTCCACAAGCGCTTTAATATATTCGTTCAGTTCGGTAACCGAGAGCGGCGGGGTGGTCTCGCGCTCTCGGAGGGAGGAAAGATCCATCGCTTTCTCCTTTCAGGAAAATCGGGCGCCGAAACGGTGCGCCGCCAGTGCCGCGATACCGACGGCGTTGTCCGCCGAAAGTGCGGGCACCGCGAAGGCGGCATCGAATGCTGTGGCGAGGCGTGCTTTCAATATCGAGTTGCTCATCACACCGCCGACGAACAGCACCGGTGCGGTGCCTCCTTCGGCGATCGCGTTCTTGGTCACACCTTCGATGGCGTCGCAAAGATAAGAGAGCGTGAAGGCGGCTGTCAGGCTCTTGTCTTCGGTCTCATGCCAGAGTTTTTCCGCGAGGTTTTCCAGTCCCGAGAGCGAAGCGTAAGTCCCTCTGACTTTCGGGTGCTTTTTCGGAAGCTGTTTCCGATTCTCCTTTGCCAGTGCCTCAAGATGCACCCCGGCGGGAAAGGGCAGCCCCATCATCACGCCGATGCGGTCGATCGCCTGCCCGGCGTGCAGATCGTCGGTTCCGCCGATCTCTTTTGCAAAAAAGCCGTCTCCTTCCATATGAACGGAAAGAAGATCGGTCGTGCCCCCCGAAATATGGAAGGCATAAAAATTCCCAGTAAGAAGATCCCATCGTCCGGAAGAAACGATCGCCGCCATCATATGCCCGCACTGGTGCGAGAAGGAAAAGAGCGGAGCGCCCGTCGCGGCGGAGATACTCTGTGCGACTGCCTGCCCGACAAGGAAACAGGGCATATAGGAGCCCTCACGGGCGCGGGGACGCGTGCTGACGCCGACGGCAAGGATCCTTTTCGATGCGAGAAGTCCTTTTGCCTCTTCCATGGCGGACGGCAGATTCTTCACATGGGCAAAGACTGCGTCCGACTGACGGAGTCCGCACTCACCGGGTTTTACCGGAAGGGGGCGCTTAATATTGGCGAGCACTTCCCCGTCTTCCGAAAGGATGCCGACCGAGGTCGTGTAATTGCTCGTATCCACCCCGAGAAAGACACCTTCCCGCGGCAGAGCGTCTGCTTTTCCCTCCTTTACGGATAGGGAAAAATTTTCGTCGGTCATTCTTTTTTACCGAGTTTGTCGGCGGCGGCGTTCAGAACGCCGTTGACAAAAACATACGCCTTTTCGTCGTCGAATTTTTTCGAGAGCTCGATCCCCTCGTTGATCGTAACCTTCGCGGGAATGTCCGCGCAGAACATCAGCTCGTATACGCCGAGACGCAGAATCGCCGTCGATGCGGTCGAGACGCGTTCCCGCTTCCAGCCGACAAGGCAATCGCCGATCACGGCATCAATCTCCTCGCGGTGTTCGCACACGCCGAAAAATACCTGCTTTACATAGTCATCGGTCTCAAGTTCTCTCTCTTCCGTAGCGAGGGTGAAAATCTCCTCGGCACTGTCGTTTTTTCTCGCCGCGTCCTCAAAAAGAAGGAGAAAAGCGTTTTCCCGCGCGGTTTTTCTGTTCATAGTTTGCCTCCGGCATATTTAATAAAAATAAGAGTTCTTAAATATTATAATATTCTTTCCGCCGTTTGTCAAGGCATATTTCCCGCTTTTGCGAAAAAGTGCGTTTTGTAAATATTTTCGCCTCCTCTTGCAATACGGTGTCGCTTGTGTTATAATATCAGGTAGTCTCTCCGACATCCGCTGTCGGAACTTCAAGGGAGGTACCCTATGCGCCGCGTATTCAGGCTGATCGAGACCGGCTCACTCTACACCGTTCTCATCACATCCGTCTTTATGCTTTTTTCCGCTCTCTCGGGACTTTCAAACCCCGCGATCACGGCAGGAAGATTCTTCATCATTCTCGGCTTCGGCATGTTGCTTTCTGTTGCCGGTCTTCTCTTTGAAGCGAAGAATTTACCATATTTTGTAAAGATTATTTTGCATTATGTCACGGCACTCGTCGCTTTTGTTCTTTTATTTGTCGTTATCGGCAATCTTGCGGCGCGTGGCGTCGCGACGGTTTTTGCCGTTTCCGTCTTCTTCACTGCGCTGTACTTTCTTCTTTTCTTTCTCATTCGTCTCCTCCGTCGTTTTCTCGATCGGCATCCGGAGAAATCCGACAAAAAGACGGGCACCGAAGGAAAAGCCGAAGAAGAGTACTCACCTCATTTTCACGCATGAAGCACGGCACCTCTGTCTTTAACCGCAATGTGCTGAAGCTCATTGCCTTCGCCGCGATGCTTGCCGATCACGCGGCGGTACTTCTTTTCGACGGGTGTATTCCCCTCCGTATCATCGGGCGGCTTTCTTTTCCGATCTTTGCCTACATGATCGCGGAAGGATGCCGCTATACATCAAACAGACTGCGTTATTTTCTCAGACTTTTCGTTCTCGGCGTCCTTTGCAATCTGATTTATTTCCTCGCGATGAAGCAGCTGACGCTCTCGATCCTGATTACCTTTTCCCTTTCCATTCTCCTGATTTATCTGATCGACGCCCTCCGCACGCAAAGAGAAGAAAAGCGCGTCCCGGTGCTTCCCGTGCTCGGGATTCTCGCACTTCTCACCGTCACCTATTTTCTCGGCGGGACAACCTCTCCTCTTCGCGCCTATCATGTGACGCTTGATTACGGGATTCTCGGCGTTCTGACGCCGGCACTTATCTACTGTCTGCCCGAAAAGTGGGAAAAGCTCGTCATGCTCGGCGCCGCGATGGTCGCGGAAACGCTGTGTACCGAGTGGTATCAGATTTTCTCTCTTCTCGCGCTTCCCCTTCTCCTCCTTTACAACGGAGAGCCGGGATCGCGTCGGTTGAAATACTTCTTCTACCTCGGGTACCCCCTCCATCTTTTACTTCTTGCGGCGATCTCGATGCTCCTCTGAGACCGAGCGCCGCGAAACCCGCGGGCGTGGCGGAATTGGCAGACGCGCCGGACTTAGGATCCGGTGGGCAACCATGCAGGTTCGACCCCTGTCGCCCGCACCAAAAAGCGTCCTCGCGGACGCTTTTTCCTTTCTTCACAAAAATTACCCCGCGAAAAAGCGCATGAATTTACTTTCGCATAAAGAGAGCACCCGTTTTCACGGGTGCTCTCTTTATGCGTTTTCCTCTTCAAAGTATCTTCGGATCGTTTCTATCCCGGCGCGGAAGGTGCCCATTACCATGTTGCCTCTGCCGCCGCCTTTGCCGGCGAGGGCGGCATTGATCTCGCGGACATTTCCCGAGAGGTCGCCTTCCCTTACGGCAATGAGGTAAGAATATCCTTCTTTCGCCGGTGCGAGGGCGACCGTCATCCCTCCGACCTTCTCCATCGCGGCATTGGCGAAGGCACGAAGCTCGTCGTAACTCGCATCGGAGAACACGCGGACAAGATTTTTATCGGTCGGCGGGATATCTTCCCCTTCTTTTTTCATGAGTCCGAGTTTCAGTTCCCGATAGGTGCGCGTCAGTGCCGCGGTGTCGGCAAGAAGTTTTTCCGTCGCGGGGACAAGATCGGTCTGTTTCTCCGACAGGAGCGCCGAGAGCGCCGCCGTCGTCCGATAACGCATGCGATAATCCGCAAGCGCACGGAGTCCCGCCTTCATATGGAGGCGGATGCCGCCCTTATACTTTTCCGCATCGAGAATTTTGATACAGCCGATCTCCCCTGTGTGTGCGACATGCGGTGCACAGCAGGCGCAGACATCCACGCCTTCAATCGTGACAATGCGGACATTCTCCGTCAGAGCGAGCTTGGAACGGTAGTTCAGACTTTCAAGCACCTCGGTGGGCGGATACTCCGCCGTGACGCGAAGATTTTGCATCACCGCCTCATTTGCCAGCGTCTCAATCCGATCCAGCTCTTCCCTTGTCGGCACACCGTCGAAGTCCATGGTCGTCTCTTCCGCCCCGAGATGAAAGCCGATATTATGATACCCGAAGTGCGAGAAAAAGAGACCGGAGAGAATATGCTCGGCGGTATGCTGTTTCATTTTATCATAGCGCTCCGCAAAATTCACGCGTCCCGTAACCTTTGCCCCGACGGCAAGCGGCGCGTCGGTCAGGTGGAAAATCTCACCGTCCGAAATCCTGCCGCCGATGACGCTGACATCGCCGAGCGTCCCCGTGTCCGCACTCTGTCCGCCCTCTTCGGGAAAGAAAGCGGTGCGGTCAAGGAGAATTTCATAATGCCCGTTCTTCTCGGTCACCTCGCGCACGGTTGCTTCAAATTCCGAAAGATAAGCGTCGGAATCGTAAAGTTTGATTGTCATAAACAGATCTCCTTTTTACATTACGGCATGTAAAACAAATGGCGGAAGCCTTTCCATATAAAACTTTCCTTTTCACGCTTATTCAAACGATCTGGAAAATATAGAACTTCAGATAATAAGTCTCCGGCACATTCCAGAGGATCGGGTGATCGGGGCTTTGCGCGCGTGCCTCGATCTGCTTCAGACTGACGCCCGCGCCTTCCGCGGCATTATGTAACATCTGCCGGAAATAAGTCTCGGTCATGAAATGCGAGCAGGAACAGGTCGCGAGGTACCCACCGCGCGGCAGAAGGCGCATCGCCTTCTCGTTGATCTCCTTATATCCGCGGATCGCATTCTTCAGAGTATCGCGGCTCTTCGTAAAAGCGGGCGGGTCGAGGATAATCAGATCAAAATCCCGTCTGCCGGCGGCAAGGCAGGCGTCAAGGTAATCAAACACATCGGCGCGAAGATAGGTGATCTTTCCGTCAAGCCCGTTTTTCTTCGCGTTCTCCTTCGCGACCGCAAGGGCGTCGGCGGAAATATCCACGCTCACCACCGAGGCGGCGCCGCCCTTCGCGGCATTCAGTCCGAAGGATCCGGTATGTGTGAAGGCGTCAAGCACATGCCGCCCCTTCGCGAGGCGGGAAACGGCGAGACGGTTATATTTCTGATCGAGGAAAAATCCCGTCTTCTGTCCACCGACATAATCCACTTTATAGATAATCCCGTTCTCGACGATCTCACAGGTTCCCTCCTCTTTGTCGGAGAGTCCCTCCGCGCGGTAGAAACCTTCGTATTTTTCAAGTCCTTCGAGCGTGCGGATCTC
>CALAFS010000130.1 GCA_937892405.1 uncultured Clostridia bacterium | reverse complement strand
TTCCTTTACCGCCGCGGCGACCGATCTTGTTTCGGTCGGCGGGGAAGGTGCGGCAAAGGTAAAAGCGGATCGCGCCACCCTTTATTTTTCCGTCGAAGGGGCGGGAGAAACCGAAGACGCCGCGGCGGCAGAGTCCGCGCGCCGGATGAAAGAGGCGGAGAAGATTCTCACCGCCTTCGGTGAGACGGCGGAGACGGGTTATCATTCTTATACCGATCCGACGACCTCCCGCACGCATGTCGGGCGCGAGCTTGTCTTTACCACCGATCACCCCGAGAAGGTGGAAGAACTTTTTGAAAAGCTCCCGACCGTCGGCGGCGTAAATCTCTATTGCGTCTCTTATGAAGCGACGAATACGACCGACGCCGCGAAAGAAGCCCTGACCCGTGCCGTCGCACAGGCGAAAGAAAAGGCGAAGGCATTCGGTATCACGGAGGAGCCGCACGCGATCCGCGAGACGGAATGTTACACGACAGAGAATGGCGGAAAGCTGACAGTGACCTGCCGTGCGGAGCTTTTGTTCGGTGACGGCGGGAAGGGGGACGCACATGCTCCCCGTTGACATCACGGAAGAAAACTTTGACTTCCGCGTCGCGAAGAACCGCGGCACCGCGATCCTTGGCTTTCTCGAAAAGGAGAGCGTCCCCTGCCGCATGCTCTCGCCCATCATGGACGAGATCGCGGCGGAACGCGCGGATCTTCTTGTCGGAAAGGTCGATGTCAGACGGGAGGGCGCCCTTGCCGCGAGCTTCGGCATTGATGCCGTTCCGACGGTCGTCTGCTTCCGTGACGGGGAACTTCTCGGGAGCTTCTCCGGTGTGAAAAGCAAGGACGGAATTCTTGAAATCATCGGATAATGTCAATATTTATTTTCATATTGCGGATTTTTGCAAAAACGGCAGGAGAAATTCTGCCGTTTTTCTTGATGTTTTGTCATCTCTTTTCACCGATTTGCTCGTTTTTCCATATACTGAAAAAGACGGGAAACGGGCGATGCCTCCCGTCAAGAAATCAAGAGAAAACAGGACAACACAGCATGGAAAAAAACGAAAACGGATATTCCGGCAGAGGCTCTGTACCGATGCCGACCCGTGAGGCGCGGGAGGTCGAGGGCGTCCAGCTCGCGATGGTCTACTCCCCGTATCAGGCGTGGCGTATGCTCTATACCCCCGAGGAGGCACTTCGCCACGGGACGCTTTTTGAAGAACTGTATAAGCCTTTGGAGGAGCGGCACGGGAGATGACAAGAGAAGAACTTTTGAGAAAGATTCAGGCGCTCGCCTTCGCGAAGACGGAGACGGAACTGTTCCTCGACGGTCACCCCGACTGCCAGGCGGCGCTTACCTATTATTATGATACGGTCGACGCCCTTCGCGGCGCGACCGAAGAATTCGAGGCAAAATACGGTCCCCTCACCGCGTCGGGTGTGCGCGGTGAGCGCTGGTCGTGGACGGATATGCCGTGGCCGTGGCAGGAAGATACGGAGGATAAAAGCTGATGTGGCAATATGAGAAGAAACTGCAATACCCCGTGAAAATCAAAAATCCGAATCCCCGACTCGCCGGCATCATCATTTCCCAGCTCGGCGGACCGGACGGAGAGCTCGGTGCCGCGACCCGCTATCTCAATCAGCGTTACACCATGCCTTCGGGCGAGGCGATCGGCATGCTGACCGACATCGGCTCGGAGGAGCTCGGGCATTGCGAAATGATCGCCGCGATTCTGTATCAGCTGACGCGGAACCTGACGCCCGAGGAGATCATGGCGGG
>CALAFS010000129.1 GCA_937892405.1 uncultured Clostridia bacterium | reverse complement strand
GAGGAAATCGTGCTTCTGACGGCACAGATGGCGGATCGGAAATAAATGCAGAATAAAATGCCGGGCTTAATGCATGATAAAAAAGCAGAAAAATCCGTAAAAAAGCAAAAGGCGGGCGCGCAAAATTTTGTGCTCCCACCTTTTATTTTTCCGTCCCGGTCTGCCATTCGGATGAAGTTTACAAACGGCGCGAAATCCACCCGTCCTCGAGATGTTGAATCCTCAACAAAAGTTTATCTTAGGTTGACGAAAGATTGTATTTTTTGAGGTATACTGTTACCGCTTTGAAAAAAATATATTATTTTAAGGAGATTTCATCATGGAAAAGAACGATATTAAAAATGGACTGAAAGAATTTCTTGTCAGCGACCTCGGCGTGGACGGCGATTCGCTGAACTTCGACACTGCGCTGTTCGGTGCCGGCCCTGTGGGTCTTGACTCGATCGACTCGCTTGAGATCATCTCGTATGTCGACGGCGAATACCATGTGAACATGACCGGTGTCGGCAAGGAGCACTTCTTCAGCATCGACACGATTGCGGAGTACATCGCCTCCCACCTTGCATAAAAAAGCGGAGAAACGGAGGTCTTTCTGACAGTCCTCCGTTTTTTTCTACGCGTGAATTTACGGTCGCCCGAAGGCGACAGAATGGAGTCTGACATGACTGAAAACAAAAATCGCTGTGTCATTACCGGTCTCGGTATGATTTCCGCCGTCGGCGAAAATACGGCGGAATGTTGGAAGAGCGCCATCGAAGGCAAGAGCGGCATCCGCCACACGAAGAGTGTCGATACCGAAAACTGCTACGCCGACTACGCCGCCGAAGTGCCGGACGAATACCTCTCCGACCTCGCGGGACACCAAGAGCTTGACCGCGCCGCACGCCTCGGTGTGAAGGCGGCGACGGAGGCTCTCCGCGACGCGGGACTCGAAGCCTTCCACGGAGATCGCCGCGTCGGCGTCATCATGGGAAGCTGTGTCGGCGGTGTCGTCAGCATCGAACATTATTATACCAAAGGAAAAGAAGCGGGTGATGTCGCGAAAATGCCCATCTCCGCCATCGCCTCGCAGGTCGCGCGCCTTACCGGTGCGGGCGGCGTGGTCACCAATATCGCAAACGCCTGTGCCGCCGGCACGATGAGTATCGCCTACGCGTCCGACCTGATCCGTGACGGACGGGCGGACATCGTGATCGCGGGCGGCGCCGACGCGTTCGCTTCGGTTCCCTACGCGGGATTCCTTTCCCTTCATGCACTGGACGCGGAGCCCTGCTCCCCCTTCAACCGTTCGAGCGGTATCACGCTCGGCGAAGGCGCGGGTGCCCTGATCGTCGAATCCTACGAGCACGCCGTCGCGCGCGGCGCGCACATCTACTGCGAGGTGCTCGGCTCTGGCATCAGCAGCGACGCCCACCACATCACCGCGCCCCGTCCCGACGGGGCGGGACAGATGGACGCGATCCGCCGCGCCATCGAAAGCTCCGGACTGACGCCCGCCGACATCGGTTATGTCAACGCGCATGGCACGGGCACGGCGAAGAACGACGAGGCGGAATTCCTTTCCCTTCACACGATCTTCGACGGAGAGAACGATTCTCTCGCGGTCAGCTCCACGAAGGGCATGACCGGTCACTGCCTCGGCGCCGCCGGCGCAATCGAAGCGGTCTTCGCCGTCAAGGCGCTGACCGAGGGGATCCTCCCGCCGACGCTCGGCTTCCGCGAAGGAGAAGAAGAGCGCCTCGCCGAGCGGGCGGGCAAGATCGACTTCTGCCCGAACACGGCAAAGAAGAAAGAGCTTCACGCCGTGATGAACAACTCCTTTGCCTTCGGCGGCAACAACGCCAGCCTGATCTTCGGAAAAGACTGCGGTGATGTGAAGGTCAAGGAAGACAAGGACAAGGACGAGGTCGTCATTACGGGTGCGGGCATTGTCTCCCCTCTCGGGTGCGGACTCGACGTCTATCTTGACGCATGCAGAAACGGAAAGAAGATCGAAGGGGGCGATGTCGCCTCCGAGCTTACCGACGCGGACTTTGCCGCGGCGGGACTCGAGCGTTCCTTCTTCCGCAAGCTCGACCGTTTCAGCCGCCTTCAGGCGGTGTCGGGCATGCAGGCACTGCAGAACGGCGGTTACCGTATCACCGAAGAAAACGCGAAGGAGACCGGTATTCTCGTCGGCACATCCGAGGGCGCGCTCGGTCCCGGGTGCGACTTTGAAATGCTGATCGCCGAAAAGGGCAACGCGGGCGGAAGCGCCTTCAAGTTCCCGAACACGGTCTACAACGCGGCAGGCGGGTACCTCTCCATCTGCGCGGGCATCCGCGGCTACAATGTCACGGTGACCAACGGTGCGCAGTCGGGTCTTGCCGCCATCGCCTACGCGACCGGTGTGATCCGCGAAGGAAAGGCGAACGCCATGCTCGCGACCGGTACCGATGAAAACAGCGAAATTATCAGCGAGCTGTATCACAAGCTCGGCATCGTCGCACACGAGGTCGCAGCTCCTTATAAGAAAAAGGAAGGATTCTCCCTTTCGGACGGCTCCGTCTCCCTGCTCCTCGAGAGTGAGAGCGGTGCCAAAGCACGCGGTGCGAAGATCCTCTGCCGCGTCGCAGGCTACGGACAGGCACACCACGCCGTCCCGTTCGGCACCCTCACGGGCTCCGAAGAGGCGCTCGTGCGTGCGATGCGCGAGGCGATCCTCGACGCGGGTCTGACCCCTGCCGATGTGGACGCGGTCGTCGGCTTTGCCAACGGGCACAAGGCGGTGGATAAACTCGAAGTCGCCGCCCTCGCCGAAGTCTTCGGCGACCGCCTCGGCACGCTCCCCGTCCTCACCGTCAAGGAGAGAGTCGGAGAAGCCCGCGCCGCCGCCGCGACGCTCGGCGCCCTGCAAGCCGCCTGCCTTCTGCACGGTGACCTCACGGGTGAGCCCGACGCCTACCGTCTCGCAAAAGACGGCAGTGCGAAAAAGGTCGGCTGCGACGCCGCCGCTCTCCGCCATGTCCTCGTGATCGCTTACGGTGCCGGCGGAAGCTATACCGCGATTCTTCTCAAGAAGTAAATCCGACGCCGTCGGAAAAATAATTCCGAATTCATAATTCTGAATTCTCAATTCTTAATTCTTAATTCTGAATTCGTTAAGTTTTTGCCGCCTTTCGGCGGCGGAAGGGAGACTTTAATGAAAGTTGCTTTGATTACCGGGGCGTCCCGCGGGATCGGGCGCGCCTGCGCCGTGCGTCTCGCGGCAGACGGCTACACCGTCGTCATCAATTACAGCCACAGCGAGGCGGAGGCGCTCTCGGCGCTGGAAGAAATCCGTGCCGCGGGCGGAGACGGCATGATCTGCAAAGCCGATGTATCCAACCCCGAAGAAGTGCGAGAAATGGTAACTTTGGTTGACAAAACATACGGTCAGATTGATCTTCTTGTCAACAACGCTGGGGTTGTCAGGGACGAATATCTCCTGATGATGAATCCCGACACGCTCGACAAATGCCTTTCTCTGAATGTCAAGGGCTACTTCTACTGCGCGCAGGCGGTCGCCCTCAAGATGTTCCGCAAAAAGCGCGGCGTGATCCTCAACATGTCCTCGGTGAGCGGCGAGCTTGCCCTCGCGGGACAGAGCGTATACAGCGCGACGAAGGGCGCCGTCAACTCGATGACACGCGTGCTCGCCAAAGAGCTTTCCCCGAAGGGAATCCGTGTCAATGCCCTTGCCCCCGGCTTTATCGAAACCGATATGATCCGCGCACTTCCCGAAGAGAAGAAGGCGGAATATCTCGTGAACATTCCCATGCGCCGCTTCGGCAAGCCCGAGGAGGTCGCCGCCGCGGTGAGCGCGCTCGCCTCCGACGCCTTCTCCTACATGACGGGACAGATTATCACGCTGGACGGAGGAATCTCGCTGTGATGAATATCATGGAAATCAACCGTCGGATCAAACAGCGTCCGCCCTTCCAGATGATCGAACGGGTCATCGAATGGACGCCGTCGGAAAGTGCCGTCGGTATCAAGAATGTCTCGGTGAACGAGCCCTATTTTGTCGGGCACTTCCCGGGTGCGCCCATCATGCCGGGCGTCCTCATCACAGAGGCGTGCGCCCAGCTCTGCTCCCTCGTCGTCGACACCGCGCCGAGCGAGGACATGCTCTGGGTTCTTCTGAAAATCGACAACTTCAAATTCATGAAGCCCGTCATTCCGGGCGACCGCCTCGAAATCACGGTGAAAAAGACCCGTGACACGGGCTTGCTCCTCTCCTTTGACGCCGTCGTCCGTGTGGAGGGCGAGGTGCGCGCCAAAGGTGCGCTGACCTTCACCTCGGTGCCGAAGGCAACCGTCTTCTCCGAAGGTGACGGGACGGACAACGCGTAAACCATCAGGAAGAAAGAAGTTTTGAAAGGACAGGCTGTCCGGAAGACGCCATGCGCTCCGTGTCAGCCTCAAGGTTATCATTATGAATAAATATGCCATTCTGTTCTCCGGTCAGGGCGCCCAGCGCGTCGGTATGGGGCACGATCTCTATGTCGCGTCGGAGAGAGCGAAGGAAATCTTCGAGATGGGCGAAAAGCAGATGCCCGGACTTCTCGATGTCCTCTTCTCGGGAGATGACGCGACGCTCACCCGCACCGAATATGCCCAGCCCGCCCTTTTCCTCGTCGATCTCGCCTTTGCCGAAGAGCTCCGCGCCCGCGGAGTGGAAGGCGCGCTTGTCGCCGGCTTCTCTCTCGGTGAGATCCCCGCGCTCGCTTATACCGGGATTCTCACAAGAGAAGAGGCGTTCTCTCTCGTGCTCGCCCGCTCGCGCAAGATGGCGGAGCTGTCGGCACGCTACCCCGGCGCCATGGCGGCAGTGCTGAAGCTCGATGCCGCTACCGTAGAAGAGGCATGCGCCCGTCATGCGGGCGTCTGGCCCGTCAACTATAACTGCCCGGGACAGATCGCCTGCGCCGGTACGCCCGAGGCGGTCGACGCCCTGTGCGAAGATGTGAAAGCCCTCGGCGGCAGAGCCGTCAAGCTCGCGGTCAGCGGTGCCTTCCACACGCCCTTCATGGCAGAGGCGGAATCCGAACTCCGTCATGCACTCTCCGGAATGAGAATCAAAACGCCGAAAATCCCTCTCTACTCCGATCTGACCGGCGACGCTTATCCGCCCGAACCGGACAGAATCCGCGAGACGATCATCCGCCAGGTCGACTCCCCCGTCCGCTTTGAAACCGTGCTCCGCAGCATGTCGGCACGCGGCGCCAGAACCTTCATCGAGGTCGGTGCGGGCAGCACGCTCTCGGGCTTTGTCAAGCGCACCTTTACCAGCATGAAGATCTTCACCGTGACCGATATGCTCTCGCTCGAAGAGGCAGTTTCCGAGGCAAAGGGAGGTCACTGATGTCCGAGCATGCACCGACTATCGCGGCGATCCGAAACTCGAAGAAACGGATTCCGTGCTCAAAATGTAAACAAGAAGTTGCAGAATCCGAGCTTGCCGCTTCTTATTACCTCTGTCCGCACTGCGGCGCCTACTGCCGCATCCCGGCGAGAATCCGCGCGGAACTTTTGACGGACACAGATACCTTTACCGAGCTGTTCGGCGAGGATGTCGTCGGCGACCCGATCGACTTCCCCACCTATCCCGAAAAGGTCGCCGCGGCAAAAGAAAAGAGCGGCGAGAACGAAGCCGTCCTCTGCGGCAAGGCGAAGATCTGCGGCTACGACACCTGCCTTTTCATCATGAATCCCGACTTTATGCTCGGGAGCATGGGCACGGTGGTGGGCGACCGGATCGCGGCGCTCTTTGAATACGCGACGGCGAGAAATCTGCCCGTCATCGGCTACACCGTCTCGGGCGGCGCCCGCATGCAGGAGGGTGTGCTCTCCCTCATGCAGATGGCGAAGGTCTCCATGGCGCTCAAGCGTCACAGTGACGCAGGGCTGTTCTATCTCTCCTGCCTGACCGACCCGACGATGGGCGGTCTGACCGCCTCCTTTGCGATGCTCGGCGATGTCATCATCGCGGAACCGGGTGCGCAGATCGGCTTCGCCGGCAAGCGCGTCATCGAGCAGAACACGGGCGAGACCCTGCCCCCCGATTTCCAGAGTGCGGAATTCCAGCTGAAGACGGGATTCCTCGACTCGATCGTGGAACGCAAAGACCAGCGCAACTATCTCTCGCGCATGCTCGCCTTCCATGACAAATACTGAAAGGAGCACGCTATGAACTCCACCATAACGGCGGAACCCCGCCTTTCCACTTACGAAAAAATCCGTCTGACGCGCAGTGCGCACCGCGCGACCGCGTCCGACTATATCCGCCATCTCTTCACCGATTTTACCGAGCTGCACGGTGACCGCCGCTTCGGCGACGACCCCGCGATCGTCGCGGGACTCGCCCACCTCTTCGACATGCCGGTGACGGTCATCGGCATCGAAAAGGGCAAGGACGCCTACGGCCGTATGAACCGGCACTTCGGCTTCGTCGGTCCGGAAGGGTACCGCAAGGCACTCCGCCTTGCCAAAGAGGCGGAGAAATTCTCCCGCCCCGTCATCTTCCTTGTCGACACGCAGGGCGCCAGCTGCGGCAAGAGCGCGGAAGAGCGCGGCATCGGCGAGGCGATCGCCGAGAACCTCTTCGAGCTCGGCACCGTGAGAACCCCCACCCTCTCCCTCATGATCGGAGAAGGCGGCAGCGGCGGCGCGCTCGCACTCGCGGTGGCGGACGAGGTATGGATGCTCGAAAACGCCTATTATTCGGTCATCGCGCCCGAGTCCTGCGCCAGTATTCTCTTCAAGGATCCTGCCCGCGCGCCCGAAGTCTCCGATTACTTAAAGCTCACCGCGCACGACCTTTATTCGATGGAAGTCGTGGAGCGGATCGTGGAGGAACCCGAGAGCTTCGCCGAAGGAGAGCTGCTCGACACCTTTATGGATAAGCTCGCCTCCGATCTGTACGGCAAGCTGACGCACCTCTCGCACGAGGACACCGACCGCCTGCTCGCCGCCCGCTACGAAAAATACCGCAAGATCGGCAGATACCCCATCTACGGCGCCGCCGCGAAAAAACGCCGCGGCTGGTTCTTATGATCCGGCGCGTCCTGATCCTCAACGGCAGTCCCCGCCGCACCGCCTCCTCGACGATGGTCGTGACGCGCGCGTTCGCCGAAGGGATCGCCGAGGGGTGCGGCGAGGCGGAATTCGAGACGGTGAATGTCTCCGATCTCCGTATCACGCCCTGCCGCGGCTGTCTCTCCTGTTGGGGCAGGACGGCGGGAAAATGCGTCATCGTCGGAGACGATGTCCCCGCCCTGATCGAAAAAATCCGTGCCGCGGATCTTCTGATCGTGAGTTTCCCCCTCTATTTCTTCGGCATGCCGGGCGAGATGAAACTGCTCGTCGACCGTCTGCTCCCGCTGATGTCCACTTATCGGGGGCAGCTCCCGCCGAAGGAGGGAGAATCCTATCACGGCTTCCGCTTTCCCGATCCCGGAAAACGCCTGGTACTGGTTTCTTCCTGCGCCTACTCGGACGCCGCGGGGGTGTATGATCCCCTTCTTTCCGAGCTTGACTGTATTCTCGGAAGAGAGCGGTATACGCCGATCCTCTGCCCCCAGCTCAAGACGCTGGTCGACATGGGAGACACGGCGCCTTTCCGCCGCGCGATGAAAAAATACCGCACCGCGGGCCGCACCTTTGCCGAGCGGACGCTGACGAAAAAGGAGATCGCCGCCCTCGCAAAGCCCCCGTTCTCCGAAGGGATTTACAGAGATTTCCTCGCGACCTTCTGGGCAAAGGAAGAGGCGAAGTCCTCCTCCCACGGGGAATCGCTCTCTGAAAATTCTTGGAAAATCATTACTTAACTTTACATTTTATTGTGTCGCGGATTCTTTCGCGGCATCGAAAGCAGAAAGAGGCGCGGTGTACCGTTCCTCTTTTTATTCTTGCTTTTTCGCGCAAAAAATCTCACAATTCGCGCTCTGTTCCCTCTTTGCGGACGGCGTGCGCAGTACGCAAAGAGTCGTATTTTACCCCGTTTTTGTAAAGAATACTTCCCGTTTTTGACAAAATTTTAACAAAGAACTTAAATTTTTTCGTCCAAAAGTTACCCGTTGCTAACGCATAGAAAATTCGGGAAATTCGGAAAATTCCTTGACAGACGCGGAATAATATATTATAATAAAGGAAACAAACCGGACGCCGATTTCGGTCGGGTACGGGCACCCTGCGGGCAACGCGCCGTGCAGGATGTCTGCGCACCGCCCGAAAAAAGAGAGCTTTGCCGCCTGTCGCGCGAGCTTCCCTCTGCCTTCCGGCTTGTCTTTTCCTACGGAAATACGAGAAAGGAACGGGAGACCTCATTCTCCCACGGTCATGAACATGCCGTTTTTCAAACTCGGTAAAACGCGCCTGCCGCACAGAAAGTCCACCGCCCATTCCCGCGCGGTGCGCATGACGCCCCCGGCGGAAGTGCTGATCCCTCTCTCCCAGCATATCGGTGCCCCCGCCGTCCCGATCGTCAAGGTCGGGGAGAGCGTGAAGGTCGGGCAGAAGATCGCGGAGGCGGCGGGCTATGTCTCCTCGCCGATCTACGCCTCGGTCTCGGGCACGGTCGCAAAAATCGAACCTTATCTTACCTCTGCCGGTCGCACCGTCGACGCGATCCGCATCACCTCGGACGGGGCGATGACCCCCGCGGAGGGGATCACACCTCCCGTCGTCTCCGACTTTGACGCCTTCTCCGCCGCGGTGCGGGAGAGCGGACTCGTCGGTCTCGGCGGCGCGGGCTTCCCGACGCAGGTCAAGCTCGACGCGGTGAAAAAAGGACTGATCGACACCGTCATCATCAACGCGGCGGAGTGCGAGCCCTACATCACCTCGGACACGCACACGATGCTCTTCGAGAGCGGGTATGTCTTCCGCGGTATGAAGCTTTTGATGTCCTATGTCCCGGCGAAGGAATTCCTCATCGGGATCGAAAAGAACAAGCCCGACGCCATCGCGAAGATGGAAGAGATCTTCTCCTCCGAAGAAAAGGTGCGCGTCGTTCCCCTGCCCGACACCTACCCGCAGGGCGGCGAAAAAATCCTGATCTACAACACGACGGGGCGGATCGTCCCGGAGGGAAAACTGCCCGCCGATGTCGGCGCGCTGGTGATCAACATCACCTCCCTTGCTTTCCTTGCGAAATATTTTGAAACCGGAATGCCCCTGGTCGAAAAGTGCGTGACGGTGGACGGCTCTGCCGTCAAAGATCCGAAAAATGTCATCGTCCCCGTCGGGGCGAAGATCGGCGATGTCATCGACTTTGCCGGCGGCACCTCGAAGCCTGTCGGCAAGATTCTGCTCGGCGGTCCGATGATGGGGGTCGCAGTGTGCTCTCCCCTCGAGCCGGTGATGAAGACGACGAACGCGATCACCGTCTTCGACACGCGTGACGCAAAGCTCCCGGAGTCGACCGCGTGTATTCACTGCGGCAGATGTGTCGACAACTGCCCGATGCACCTGAATCCCACACTCTACGCCCGTGCGATGAATGTGGAGGACGCCGCCGACCGCGCCGCAAGGCTCGAGGAGGCAAAGATCAATCTCTGCATCGAATGCGGCTCATGCTCCTATGTCTGCCCGGCGAAGCGTCCGCTCGTCGCGACGAACCGCCTCGCCAAATCCGATCTGCGCGAATACAAGGCGCACCTCGACACGCTGAAATAAAGGAAGGGGAACCTCATGGAAAAGCTCATTGTATCTTCCTCTCCGCATATCCGCTCGTCCGTGACGACGCGGCGCCTGATGGCAGATGTGCTGATCGCACTCGTCCCGGCGACCGTGGCGGCGGTGGTGCTCTTCGGGCTCTCCGCCTTCGTGATTATCTTCGCCTGTGTGGCGACGGCGGTGCTGTCGGAGTATCTCTTCAACCTCATTACCAAGAAAAAGCAGACGGTCGGCGATCTCTCCGCCGTCGTGACGGGACTGCTCCTCGCGCTCAACATTCACGCCGATGTACCGGTGTGGCAGTGCGTGATCGGTGCGATCTTCTCGATCGTCGTGGTCAAGTGCCTCTTCGGCGGTCTCGGCTGTAACTTCGCAAATCCCGCGATCACCGGCAGAGTCTTCATGCTGATCGCCTTCTCCGAGACGGGCGGCGGTACGATGCCCGTGATCGGCACCGACCTTGTCGCGGGGGCGACCCCGCTCGAGAGCATCGGAAAAATTCTCAAAGGCGGCTCGGCGGCGCTTCCTTCGATCGGGGACATGTTCCTCGGTCTGCGCGGCGGCGCAATGGGTGAGACTTGCGCTGTCGCCCTGCTCCTCGGCTTTGTCTACCTTGTCGCAAGACGGGTGATCGACTGGTATGTACCCGCGACCTTTGTCGGCACGGTCTTCCTCTTCTCCCTCTGTGTGACGGGTGATCCCCTGCTTTCGCTCTACGAAATTCTCGCGGGCGGTCTTCTGATCGGCGCGATCTTTATGGCGACCGACTATGTGACAGGACCGATCAACAAGCTCGGCCGCGTCGTCTTCGCCTTCGGGTGCGGCATTATCACCTGCCTGATCCGCTTCTTCGGCGCATATCCCGAGGGTGTCTCCTTCGCCATTCTCTTCATGAACATTCTCTCTCCCTATATTGAAAAATGGACGGCAAAGCGTCCGCTCGGAGGTACACGGAAATGACGGCTGAACAGAAGAAAAAATTCATGCCCGCCATCGTGCTGACTTCGATCTGTCTTGTCGTGGCGCTGGCACTCGCGGTGGTGAACATGTTCACCGCCCCGATCGTAGAAGAAAACAACCGGCAAAAGGAGATGGAGTCCCTCCGCCTCGCGATGCCGGACGGCAAGGACTTTACCGAGGTCGAGGGAATCACTCTCCCCGACACGGTCAAGAGCGTCTACCGTGAGAGTGAGGGGCGCGGCTTTGTCCTCCTTCTCTCGACCACCTCGCAATACACCTCGGGCGACCCGATGAACATCACCGTCGGTATCGGTACGGACGGCAAAATCACGGGGATCCGCCTGACCTCCTACACCGAATCGAAGGATTTCGGCAAGGAGACTTACCCCGACACCTATGTCGGCAAGGACGAATCGCTTGACGGTGTCAAGCTCGTCGCCGGCGTCACCTATTCCTCGACCGCCTTCCGTGAGGCGATCAAAGATGCGTTCCGCGCGCTGTATGACAACGCGTTGCTTGCGAAGTAAGGAGGCACGGGTATGAACAAACTGAAAAACAGCAGGTTTATGATCTTCCTTCGCGGACTGATTATGGAGAACCCCGTTCTCGTCCTCGTGCTCGGCACCTGTCCGACCCTCGCCCAGACGGGGAGCGTGATTTCCGCCGTCGGCATGGGACTCGCGGCGACCGCCGTCCTCGTATGCTCGAACGCGGCGATCTCCGCTCTGCGCAAGGTCATTCCCGACACGGTGCGGATCCCCTGTTATATCGTCATCATCGCGGGCTTCGTGTCTGTCGTGCAGATGTTGCTCCACGCCTTCCTTCCCGACCTTTACGACATGATGGGCGTGTATCTCGCTCTGATCGTCGTCAACTGCATTATTCTCGGCAGAGCCGAGATGTTCGCCCGCAAGAATCCCGTCCTCGACTCGATGCTCGACGGTCTCGGCATGGGACTCGGCTTCCTGCTCGCCCTCTTCGCTATGGCGACCGTGCGCGAGGTCTTCGGCAACGGCACCTTCGCGGGAATCGCGATCCCCTTCCTCAAGGACTACCACATTCCGATCCTGACGCAGGCGCCCGGCGGATTCCTTGTCTTCGGTCTTCTGATCGCCCTCATGAACAAACTGCGTGAAAAGCAGGGTGGCGTCATGAAGAAGGATTTCAGCTGTGAGAGCTGCCCCTCCGCCGCCCTGTGCGGCAAGACCTCCTGCAGCGAGGTGACCGAAATCGCGGAGGAAGCGGGCGAGAGCGCCGATGAGACGAAAAAGGAGGACGGACAATGACCTTCAAATCTCTGATTCTGATTCTGATGAGCGGTGTGCTCATCAACAACTATGTGCTTCAGAAATTCCTCGGCATCTGCCCCTTCCTCGGCGTATCGAAGAAATTCGATCAGGCAAGCGGCATGGGCATCGCTGTGACCTTCGTCATGCTGTGTGCGACGGCGGTCACCTATCCCCTTCAGACTTTTGTACTTGCTCCGCTGAAACTTGAATATTTGCAAACGATTGTTTTCATTCTTGTGATTGCGGCGCTCGTGCAGTTCGTGGAACTGGTGCTGAAGAAGTTCATTCCCGCACTGCATAAATCTCTCGGTGTGTACCTTCCGCTGATTACGACCAACTGTGCCGTGCTCGGCGTAGCGATCAACAATGTGACCGACGGCTACAACTTCGTCGAGTCGATGTTCTCCTCTCTCGGTGTCGGTCTCGGCTTCCTCTTCGCGATGGTGCTCTTCGCGGGGGTGCGCTCCCGTATCGAGAACTGCCCGTCGCCGAAGCCCTTCCGCGGGCTCCCCGTGACGCTGATCGCCGCCGCCATCGTGTCCCTCGCCTTCTACGGCTTCTCGGGCATTGTGGAAACCATTCTGAAGTGACATAGCGAAAGTAATGAAAGGAACGATCCGATGGAAATTCTGATTCCTGTACTGATCCTTTCCGCGATCGCGGTGCTGTGCGCCGTGCTCCTCACGCTCTCCTCGGTGTTCTTCGCCGTGAAGGAAGATGAGCGCGCCGCCGCCATTCGTGAATGTCTGCCGGGCGCCAACTGCGGCGCCTGCGGCTTCAGCGGGTGTGACGGCTATGCGAAAGCGCTCTCCGAAGGAAAGACCGACAAGACGAACCTCTGTGTCCCGGGCGGCGACGCCGCCGCGCGCGACATCGCAGAGATCCTCGGCGTGGAGGCGGCAGATGTCGTCGAGCGCGTGGCATATGTCGGCTGTAACGGAAACTGCAACGCGGACACAAAAAAATACGAATATGACGGTCCCGCCACCTGCAAGGCGGCAAATATGAGCTTCTCGGGCGACCGTCTCTGCACCTATGCCTGTCTCGGCTACGGTGACTGTGCGGCGGCATGTCCGCACGATGCGATCTGCATCGAAAACGGCATTGCCCATGTCGACCCCCGCCGCTGTGTGGGGTGCGGCATCTGTACGCGTACCTGCCCGAACCACCTGATTCACCTTATCAATGACACCGTGCGCGTCGTAGTGAAGTGCTCGAGCCATGACAAGGGCGCCGTCACACGAAAGAATTGTGAGCGCGGGTGTATCGGTTGCGGCAAGTGCGAGCGTACCTGCCCCTCCGGCGCCATTCATGTGGAAAACAATCTCGCCACAATCAATTACGATCTTTGCACCGGGTGCGGTGCCTGCCGGAGCGTCTGCCCGGTCGGCTGTATCCATGAAGGAAACTTCCGCTGCGGCGCACACTTTGAATAACGGAAGAGAGAAAATAATTCAGAATTAAGAACTTATCGAATGTAGAATTCAGAATGAAGAATGCAGAATTAGACGATGGATATTGCGTTCAACGCCTGCCCGATCACAATTCATAATTCATAATTCTTAATTCTTAATTCTTAATTCTTAATTTTAATTCGCTTTCTTCCCTCCTTTACATAGTCCCTCGGGAAAGGAAGTCCGAACGAATGAAACAGGAAAACGAAAAGCCGGGCGAGAGCGTCTCTTCCGAAAAAAGAAGAGGCTTCCCCCGCCGCGCCGATCTGTTCCTGATTCTCGGGCTTCTCGTTGTCGGGGGGCTGTTGTTTCTTTTCTTCCGTCTTTCGGCACCGACCGGAAACCGGGTGACGGTGCGCGTCGGGGACGAAGTCGTCGCGCGGTACCCGCTCGACATCGACGGCGCCTATACTCTGAACGGGGGTACCAATCTGCTCGTTGTGAAGGACGGTTATGCCTATATGGAGCGTGCCGACTGCCCCGACGGTCTGTGTATCCGACAGGGGAAAATCTCCAAAGAGGGCGAACGGATCGTCTGCCTGCCGAATCGGGTGATGGTAACGATCGAATGAAGAACTTGACGAATTCAGAATTACGAATTAAGAATTATGAATTGTGATTGGGCAGAGCGTTGAACGCAATACCCATCGCCTAATTCTGCATTCTGAATTCTACATTCTGAACTATAAAAAAAGGGGGGGAGAAATTGAAAAAAACGCGAAGGGTTGTTTTTCTCGCCATGACCGTGGCGGTCGCGATGGTGCTCTCCTTCGTCGAGAGTCAGATCCCCGCCTTTGTCGCCGTGCCGGGGGTGAAGATCGGACTGGCGAACCTCGCCGTGATCTTCGCACTCTTCGTCTTCGGCTGGCGGGAGGCGCTCGCCGTGAGCCTTGTGCGGGTGTTGCTTGTTTCCCTTCTGTTCGGGAATGCGGTCGGCTGGCTTTACAGCCTGTCGGGTGCTCTGCTCTCCTTTCTTGTCATGCTCGCCCTGCGGGCGACGGGAAAATTCTCCGTCCTCGGGATCAGCGTGGCAGGCGGTGTCTTTCACAACATCGGGCAGATCGCCGCCGCGATGGCAGTGCTTCGCTCCGAAGGCGTTCTCTATTACCTCCCTCCCCTGCTCCTCTCGGGAACCATTGCCGGTGCCGTCATCGGCATCGCGTCCGCCATTTTGATTGATCGTCTCGGAAATTGTGTGAAAATGTAAAGTGTTGTTTTCTATTGCGGTGTTTCCTTTGCGAAGAATCATGCGTTCAGAGCGGGCGGCCGATGGTCGCACCTACGATGGAAACAGGCAAAAATACCTTGAAGGAACGCATGGCGAAGGCATGGCGTAGCGGGTCGTCGAGGGCGCCGACCCCTACGGAGCGCGTTGCACCCTTGCAACGCGCGGTGAAATCCGACCTGTGGTCGGGTGAAATGCGCTTCGCGCGTGAAATATACCTGCGGTATGTGAAATTCGCCTTCGGCGAGAGTAAATAATTCTGAATTCATAATTCTTAACTCTGAATTTTTTTGTCGCTTTCCGCGACGGAAGGAGAAAGAAAATATGTCTGTTGCTATCATTACCGGTGCCTCGAGCGGCATCGGGCGGGAATTCGCCCGTCAGCTCAAAGAAATCCCCGGTGTGGACGAATTCTGGTTCGTCGCGCGTCGCACCGATCGCCTTGAGGCGCTCGCCGAAGAGCTGTCGGTCAAGGCAAAGATCATCGGTGCCGACCTCGCCACCATGGAGGGCGTCAACCGCGTGCGGGAGGCGCTGAAAGAAGAAAATCCGCGCGTCAGATTCCTTGTCAATGCGGCGGGATTCGGAAAGTTCGGCTCCTTCGATCAGGTGCCAGAAGAAGAGATCGTGCGCATGATGGATCTCAACGACAAGGCACTCGTCCTCATTACACACATGACGATCCCCTACATGGAAGAGGGCGGACGGATCATTGAGATGGGAAGCGGTTCCTGCTTTACCCCTCTGCCGAACTTCAATATTTACGCGTCGTCGAAGGCGTTCGTTTTGCATTACACGAAGGCGCTCAATTACGAAATCCGCAAGTTCGGACTTCGGGCGACCTGCTTCTGCCCCGGGTGGGTGGCGACCGAATTTCTCGGTAAGGCGACCGCCGAACCGGGCGTCACGGTGCCGAAATCCATGAAGCCCCTGCTCTCCTGCGAAACTGTCGTGCGCGGCTGTGTCAAAGCCTCGCTGAAGGGCAAGGCGATGTATGTCACCAACTGGTTCACCAAACTTCAGCACCTGCTCTTCAAGCTCCTGCCCGACTGTATTCTGACAAAGCTGTGGCTCGGCATGCAGGTAACAAACGAAGAGAATGCAGAATTATGAAAATTCAGAATTAAGAATTATGAATTAAGAATTATGATCGTGTCGAGCGTCGAACGCGAAGCCTTTGCCCTAATTCTGCATTCTTCATTCTAAATTCTGAATTCGACAAGTTCTGCATTCTTCATTCTGAATTCTACATTCGACAAGTTCTTCATTCTACATTCGATAGTTACGGGAGTCAATACCATGTCACGCAAGCATTTCAAAGGCGGAACGCTGACAGCGCCCCTGCCGCCTGTCCTCGTCACGGTGGGCGAGGGAGAGCGAGCCAATGTCCTCACCGTCGCCTGGACGGGGATCCTCGCCTCCGACCCGCCGAAGACCTATGTCTCGATCCGCCCGTCCCGCCATTCGTATGCCCTCTTAAAAGAGGGGGGCGAGTTCGTCATCAACCTGCCGCCCGACAGCCTCGCGAAGGCGGTGGACTGCGCGGGAATCTTCACCGGGGCGAAGGTGGATAAATTCAAAAAATGCGGCTTCACCAAAGAGGAGAGCCGCACCGTCGCACCCCCGACCATTGCGGAATGTCCCGTCGCGCTCGAGTGCCGCGTCACCGAGGTGCGCCCGATGGGCACGCACGATGTCTTCGTCGCCGACATTCTCGATGTCTCCTGCGACGAGCGTCTCCTCGACGAAAAGGGAAAAATCCATATGGAGCGGGCGCACCTGCTCGCTTATGCGCATGGCGAATATTTCGCCCTCGGGCGCAGGCTCGGCGTCTTCGGCTTCAGCGCGGCGAAGAAGAAAAAGCGCCCGACCACCGCGGGACATACGGAAAAGAAGGTCGCGGGGGAAAAGCCCCTTGCCGCGTCCGCCGATGAAAAAAGCCCCGTGAAAAAGCCGAAAAAGCCCTATCCGCCAAAGAAGAGCGGCAAGCCGAGGGGCAAAAAGTCCTCCTGACCCCGACCGAACATTGCCCCCGAAAGGAATCCGACATGAAATACGAAAACTGCGAGAATATCCGTGAGCGTCTCCTCCTTCTGATCTCCTCGGAATACGAGAGCGACGCCGCCTTTGAGCGCGCGTGCGGTCTTGCCGAGAAGACGGTGAACAACTGGCGGCGCGGCAGATCCTCCTCTTTTATGAAGATGCTGCCGTTCCTCGCGGAAAAGTTCCATATGACGGTCAGCGAGCTGCTCGACCTCCCGCTCTCGAAGACGCCCTCGGAGCTGTCGGACGAGGAGCTGCGCCTTTTGCGCCTTTACCGCAAATCCCGCACCCTGCCGAAGGAGCGCCGCGCCGCCCTCGCCGCCACGCTGGAGTCGGTCATCACCCTCTATCTCTCCTGTGAGCCGACAAAGAAAAAGGATTGACGGCAAGATCACGAAACCTCCGAATTTCATCTCTACGATCGCGAGTGCAAAGTGCGCTCGCGATCGTTTTTTCCTCCGATTTCTTCCCTTGACGGGGTAGGGGAAAATATGGTATAGTAGAAACAGAAAGAACGGATCGTGTCCTCGCTTATCCGAAGGAAAAACCGCGATCCCGCAAAAACATAAAAATAAGGAGACCCGACCATGGCAAACGCACACATCGTCCCCTACCACGGCTACCCCGCGATCTCGATCGACGGAGAGATCTTCCCGCCGATGATGGCGACCATCCGCACCAACATGCACGGAAAAATCCTGGTGGATAAGGAATATTACCGCGCCCTCGGAAAGGCGGGGATCCGTCTTTTCTTTCTGATCTGCGACCCGCGGTGGCTGATCCCGAACTCTCTCGACGACTTCCGCCGCGAGGCGGAAACGCTGCTCGAGGTCTGCCCCGACGCCTACATTCTCCCGCGCATTTCACTCCACCCGCCGAAGGAGT
>CALAFS010000128.1 GCA_937892405.1 uncultured Clostridia bacterium | reverse complement strand
GTAGCAAAATTGCCGACAGATACGATTGCGGTCGGTTAAGGAGGTTTTACATGAAAACGAAATCAGTTTTATTGATAGGTCTCGGACGATTCGGAAAATACATCGCCATGAAGCTGCACGAGTTGGGACACGAAATCATGGCAGTAGACGAAAACGAAGAAAGAATCAACGACGCTATGCCCTATGTGACCAACGGGCAAATCGGTGACAGCACAAGCGAAACGCTGCTGAAATCTCTCGGCGTAAAAAACTACGACATCTGTATTGTAACGATCGGCGGCAACTTTCAAAGTTCTCTTGAAACAACATGTCTGTTAAAAGAATTGGGCGCGCAAAAAGTCGTGTCGCGTGCAGAACAGGATGTTCAGGCAAAATTCCTTCTGCGTAACGGTGCTGACGAAATTATTTATCCCGAAAAGCAACTTGCCATATGGGCGGCAATCCGATACACATCCGACCACATTCTCGATTACATAGAACTCGGTGATTCCTGTTCTATTTTTGAAGTCTCCGTGCCGCAGGCATGGAGAGGAAAATCCGTTGTGGAAATCGATATTCGCAGAAAATACAACATAAACATCATCGCCACGAAGAAAAACGGAAAAATCAACGCCGTTGTTACTGCCGATACGGTTCTTTCCGGGGAGGAAACGCTTTTGGTGCTCGGGCAATACAACGCGTTGCGAAAGTGTTTTGATATTTGACCGTCTCAGGAGGAAACGCTCTTAACGATTTGATAGATATTATCGCACGGCATTCGGCTTTCATTATGAAAAGAAGAACGCCTCCGATTCAAAAAGTGGCGGATGAACATAAAGTATCAGTCGCTTGCTTACCGTCGAAAATACTTTACCGAAGAATCGGCAACGCTATGAGCGTCTCATTCATCATTTTTTCTGCATCACAGCAGGAAATGACCGGGAATCTTTTTGATTTCCCGGTCATTTTTGTATATTTATAAGGATTTGCGCGTTCTGTGCGCTTAATATGACTTCCTCTTCGGATTCCGTCCCGGGAGATGTTCCCGGGACGGGGGGATTTATTTTCCGAAGTCGAAGGCGGTGGGATCGGCGCCTTTCAGAATATCGGGATATTCTTTGCGCGCCTTACGCTTCTTGGACTTCTTGCGCCATACGATAATCTCAATCACGATGATAAGGAGAAGCAGGACGCAGAGGGCAGCCATGATGATCTCGATCCACATCGGAGCGAGGATCTCGGTCGCTTCCACAAGGAAGTAGACGGAGAAGCCGTCGGTCGTGAAGGTCATGTAGTCGCCGTCTTTGGTTGCTTCCGTGTCATGCAGCTTTCCGTCATCGGTCATATGCACGACCTTGACATTCTTCTTACGGAGCGTCTCGGGAATGAGGAGCTTTACCTCAAAGTTGCCCTCGGGGTGCACCTCGGTCTCTGCGCCATCGGTGAAGAAGATGTCATACACGGCGGAAATCGTGATCTTCTGATTCAGAGTGCCGATGCCGAAGAAGCTCAGATCCTTATACTCCGCCTTATCCTTCTCGGAGAAGTTCAGAGTGTAGGTAAGTCCGTTCGGCGCGGTGATGATGAGGGTGTCCGCACCGCCCGCCGTGATCGTGTAGGTCACACGGGTGATCGTCAGGGTGGCGGTCATCGAGGGGATCTCCTCGTAGTTATCGCTTCCCTTGAAGGTGGCGGTGACGACATAGACACCCGCATTACGGAAACCGGTCATGCTGTATGTGACACTGACGCCTGCGGGGAGCTTACCGCTGATCGTGAAGGCATGCGTCTGTCCGGTATACTCGACGGTCTTATCCTCAAACTTCACGCCCGACATATCGTACTTGCCCTTGACAATCGACCACGCCTTCGTGGGGATATTGCCGTTGACAATCAGCGTGTAGTTCGCGCTCTCGGCTTCCAGCGTGGCGCCGGCAACATAGTTACCGATCGCCGCCTTGACATTGTCCTGATAG
The DNA here is from genome assembly GCA_937892405.1 of uncultured Clostridia bacterium. GTDB lineage: Bacteria > Bacillota > Clostridia > Oscillospirales > CAG-272 > UBA1740. The sequence continues at coordinate 15,529 of CALAFS010000128.1, read as the reverse complement.
AGAATCACGACATGCTCGGGAACACCGACAAGCTCATAGGTATGCGTCATACCGTCGTAGCGCTCGGACGCGGCGTTCGTGACCCAGCGGAGGTCGGAGGCGTTCACGGTGATGATCTTCGGCGTCACGGTGTAGGTCAGGGTAGCCGTCTCGGTGCCCTCGATCTTATAGTTCTTATCGGCGACAAGGGTAACCGTTACGGTATAGTTGCCGACATTGCCGATCACATTGTTCTCATAGAGTGCGGTGATGTGCTCCGGCAGGTTGGTGATAAGGAAGGTGCGCGCATCTGTACTGTATACAAACTCACGCTCCGCGAAGTTCCACTCAAGAGCACCGACGATCACGGTGATCGGGGTGATCTCCCAGTCGAGGGTCGCGACATTCTGATCGGTGTCGCCGATCACGACGCGGTAGTTCTTATCTTTTGCGAGAAGGGTTGCGGTCGCGCGGTAAGTACCGGCGTCGGTCATGAGGTTGTTCAGATACTCGACGGTCACGGTATCGGGAAGAACCGTCTTCAGAAGGACATTCTTCTCTGCTCCGTCATAGAGGAACGCGATGTTATCCTGCCACTCGACGGCGGGAATGAGAATGATCTTCTGAAGGATCGTCCACTCGCACACCGCGCTGTCGGGATCGGTCATGACAATCTCGTAGTTGTCGCTGACGGGCGTAAGGATCGCACGGGCAAGGTAGGTGCCGGCGTCTTTCGCGCTCGCGTTCTCGTAGGCGACGACGATGTTCTCGTCAAGAGCACCTGCGAGAGCCACGGTGAAGGCGTCTCTGTCGGGATCATAGGTGAACGCGGTGGTGTAATCCCATGTCAGCGTGCCGACGGTGATCTTCTTCTTCGCGATCGACCATGTGTAGGTGTAGCTCTCTTCGGTGAGGCGGTAAAGCCCCTCATTCGTCAGAGCGAAGGTGTAGGTGACCTCGTAATCACCGGCGTCCGTCGCGCGCACGGTGCCTGTCGTACCGGCAATGCGGACGAGAGCGGCAAAGTCGCCGAAGGAGAGTGCGGGGACGGTCTGCTCGTTTCCGTTATAGACAAGTCCGTCACCCGTGAAGACGAAGTCTGCGGGGTTGATCGGTGTCACGATACGGTAGGAGAGGTTGATGCTGCTGTCGTAGGAGTAGTTGAGGTAGTTCAGTCCCTCTTTCAGCGTGAAGTGAACGGTGACGGAGTGATACCCCTTCTCGGTCGCGGTGATCTCGGTCGAAGGATCGAGAACGGCGAGGAGCTCCGCGGGGATCGAATCTTTACGGAGGGAGACAGTCTTCTTCGTGCCGTCGTAGTCGAAGAGGTTCTCATCCAGTTCCACATGCTCGATGTCCAGAGGCTTCGGCGTGATGTTCCACTCGAGAACCTTCTTGGACGCGGTGAGACGGTAGTTGGTATTCCCTTCCTTCACGGCGAGGTACGCGGTGACGGTATAGGGAGTTGCGCCGTCGGGAAGAACATCGGAAGCAAACACACCGGCGTAGTCGCGGATCACAAGAATCTCGGCAAGAGACTCATTGACACCTGCGATACGGTAGGAGGAGAGATCTTTCAGCGTCGGACGATGGACTTCGCCGTCGTAGTAGAAGGTCTTCTCTGCCCACTCGATCAGGTCGACGCTGATCGTCTTCGGCTCGATGATGAAAGTCTCGGTGTAGCTGACGCTCGCCTCTCCGTTGATGACGCAGTTCTCGTTCGCGGGAGTGACGGTGACGGTCACGGTGTAGGAGCCGGCGTTCTTCGCCGTGTTGTTGCGGTAGGTAACTTCCAGATGGCTGTTCGCCTCAAGGTCGGGTGCTCTGAAGGTGTAATCCGAACCCTTATAGGTCAGGGGGGAGGAATAGTTCCAGCCCGGGGTACCGATGCGGATATTGTAGGGGTTGATCTTCCATGTCAGGGTACGGGCGGTGACATCCAGCTCGTAGTTCTCCGCGTATTCCTCGGCAAGAGTGAAGAGCACTCTGACGGTGTAGGTACCGACATCGGAAGCCTTATACTGCGAGTCGGTATCAATCGTAACGATGACGCCCTCGGGAAGGTTCTCAAGCATCTTCGCGAGAATCTCAATCGTGGGATCCTCGGCGAAGAGGCGATAGATGAAGTCGGGGATCGAGGCACGGGAGGTATCCAGCGTCTTCTGCGTCACGGTGACGGTGATAAGCGCGGAATCCTCCGTTACCGTCGCGTAACCGTCGGTGACGCTGACGCGGCAGAAATATTTCGCGGTGCCTGCCGCCATCGGAACGCGGAGGGTAGCCTCGGTCGCGCCCTCAATCAGGGTGCCGTCCGCTCTGTACCACTGATAGGTGAAGGTGAGCGTACCATTATAATAATGAGGAGTGACGGTGAGTTTGATGTCTTCCGTTTCCGGATCGTAGGAGATATTGACATCGTCCGAAGTATCGATCGTCAGGGGGAAACGGTAGGAGACGATGAGGTAGGCGGCGTCCTTATCAAAGGCGTCGAGCGTGAAGGTGAGATGACCGTCCTCGGTACGGGTCACGGCGATCTCGGTCGGGACATTGTTCTTCAGAAGCACGAGCTTCAGATTCTCGTTCATTCCGCTCTCGGGGATCGTGAAGCTCACGGAAACGGCGCTCTCAACGGAGACCTTATTGCCGTCTGCGTCGGTGAAGTAAACGAGGTGTCCGGAGATGAGCGTGCAGGTGGCGCCGCTCACAAGTCCGTCGGGAAGCGTGTTGTCTCCGAGCCAATCGGCGTGGAGGGTATACCCTGTCGGGAAGCCTGCCTCCGAGGTAACGACAATCTCGCCGCCGAAGTGATCAATCACGGCATAGGACTTATTGCTGATTGTCCATTCATGGTCGGCGACCGTACCGACAACCTCGCAGTTGTCGCTGTCGTAGTTCGCTACGGTTGCGCGGGCGGTATAGGTGCCGGGAGCTTCCGCGGTATTGTCCGTGTAAGCGAAGGTAAGGTTCGCAATCTCAAGGTTCTCGGGAATGAGAAGGGTCACCTCGCGGGCGGTACCGGCGAGATAGGGGAACTCGCTCTTCGACCAGAGGAGGGTCGAGAGATCGATCTTCAGTTTCCCGATGTTTACGGTAACGGTGACGCTCGCGGTCTGCTCGGCGAAACCGTCCTTCGCAGTGATGACGAGAGTGTAGGTGCCGCTGTGGGCGACATTCTTCACGGCGTAGGTCTTGCCGGTGGCACCGGTGAGCTTCGCGCCATCTTTGAACCACTGGTAGGTATACTCGACATCGGCGCCGGCATGCCCGTAGAGCATTTCGGCAAGCTCGAGGAGGTGTTCTTCACCGTCGTAGGTACCGGTATAATTTCCTGCCGCGGTGGCGGTGAAGGTATAGAGGTAAGAAGCAAGGGCGTAGGAAACGGTATCCGCGGTGAGGAGCGCATCGCTCTCAAAGGAGATACTGTCCGCCGTGCGCTCCGCATCCGCAAGGGAGAGGGCGTCTGCGACACGGACGAGGGCGAGATGCGTCTTCGCGACCTCGGAATCGAGATTGAAGGTAAACTTCAATGCGGAAGCGACCGACACGCGGTTGCCCTCGCTGTCAAAGAAGGCGAAATCGTAGGTGTAGGGGAAGCTGACGGTATCCACGCCGCCCGGAAGGAGGGCGCGCACGGCATCCTTATCGGGTGTGGCGGCAAGGATCGCGCGGAGGGTATACGCGGGATCCACGGCGACGCCGTCGGTCGTAAGGGAAACCTTACCGATGACGGTACCGTCCTCGGTGACGATGTCCACCTCTCTCGTACCGATCGCCCAGGAGAGAGTCTCAATCTCGCCGTCGAGCGCGCAGTTCTCATTATCGAAGGTGACGGTGGCGCCGGTCCGATAATTGCCGATGGCGCTCTGCTCCGTGGCATCGCCGGTATAGGCGATATGCACGCCGGCATAAGCATCGACGGAGGAGATCAGAGCAACGCTGTGCGCATTGCCGTCGGGATAGAAGGCACCGTCGTACTCCCAACGGAAGTCATCCTTAAAGGTATAGAGTTTCTTGGTGATGGCGACGGTCGCCGCATCCGAGGTCGCGGTATAGGTCGCAGAACCGTCGGTGACGGTGACGACACAGGTATAAATGCCGCTGTCGGCGACATTCTTCACGGTCAGGGATTCGCCGGTCTCGCCCTCGAGGAGGACGCCGTCCTTATACCACTGATAGGAATAGGTGGCTCTGCCGTTCGGATCATCGTAGGTGACTTTGACAAGGAGTTCGGAAGTCTTGTTGTTATAGACTCTCGCGATATCGTCCGCCTCATAGATCAGCTTCGCGGTGACTGCCGCGTTGATGACGGGATAGAGAACGGTATCGGCGGCGGGCATCTTGGTATACTGATTGCCCTCGGCATCCATCCAGCCGAGAATCGGGTAGCCGCGGTAGGTCGTCGCCTTCACAAAATCGGAAAGCGTCGCACCGACGGGAAGGAAGCCGACCTCGTCGGTATCGCCGGCGTAGGTGATCTTATAGACATCGCGGAAGTTCACCGTCGCGTTCAGCGCGAGGGTGATCGTCTCACGGTCAAGAAGTCCCGCGATCAGGGCGGCATAATTCTCAAGCGAGGCGGGAAGAACGCGGTTCAGCCACGACTCGACATTGAGATTGTCCTTCTTCCCTTCTGCGTGGAAAGTACCGTTTCCGCGATAGAAATCGAGGAGAGTCTTGCTCTTCGCGCTGTCGGAAAGGTTGTTCACAAGGCTGTTGAAGAGGGAGAGTGCTTTGTTATAGAAACGCTCGGTGCCGCGGATCTTCTCGATGATCTCCTCATTCGTGAGATCGGTAAGATCGTAGATGTCCTTGATGTCCTCACGGGAGAGAATCCCCTCGAAGTCGATCTCCTCAAGTGCCGAGACGATCTCGTCGAAGGAGACATCGTTCAGAAGCGCGTGGATCCCGCCGACATCCTCCGAGATGTGACCGAAGATGCGGTCTTTCCATTCGCTGTTCTTGAACTTCTCGCTGTTGCAGACGCGCAGGATCAGGTCGGTGACCTTCTGCGGGAGGTTGATCGTCAGGACAAAGGTGCCGTCGGCGCGTCTCTCATAGACGACATAGTCGGCGATGAGCTTCGCGACCTTGCGGATCAGGTTGCCCGCGCCGTCGAAGGAGACGGTGAAATCAAACTCGGAGTTGCCGAAGGCAGACTCGGCAAAGACGCTCCAGGTATGATTCATCTGATCGTCGGTATAATTCGCGATCTCGGCAAAGGTGGGAAGTTCATTCAGGACTTCTTTCACGGCGTCGGTGAGAAAATGCTGTCCGTCAAAGATCTTATGACCGTCGACGGTGACGCCGTTCAGGGCATTGAGAATCGCCTCGGTAAGAAGAAGATCGCTCTTTTCGTCGGCGTTCGGATCGTTCTTCTTTTCTTCGATCTTCTCTTCGACCTTTGTCTTTGCGTCGGTGATTTCCTGCATCGGCGCTTCTTTTTTCTCTTTGAACTCGTCCGATTTTTTTGCCGCGGCGAGGTCTTTCTCATACTTCTTCTGAGCCTCGAGGTATTCCTGATACTTGTCGTAGGCTTCTTTTTCCTTGAGGTAATCTTCGTACGCCTGCTTCTCTTCCTCGGAGGCATCCTCGGCAGGTTCCGGAACGACGGTGGTCGGTTCCTCTGCCTCGTCTACCTTATCGGGTTCGACAATGCCGAGATCGGCGGCGATCTCTTTATCGAGTTCTTCCTCGAATTTCGAGAAGACGCGATCCCAGTTGAGATCGGCAAGTTCTTCATAGGTGACATAGCCGAGCTGTACCAGCACGGGAATGATCGCCTCGAAGTCGATCTGGCTGACCTTGGTAATGCCGCGCGACTCGAGGAAAGCGCGAAGCTGCTTCTCTCTTTCGGAAAGCTCCGTATCGTCATTCGCCAGAACCACGAGATCGCAGAGTGTGACAATCAGCAGCGTCCCTTCCGTCGCATGTACCTCCGACTCCGAGGATGCGAGCTTCTTGATCTCGCTGATGTCGCCCACGAGCATGTGAGCCAAAGCGTCGAAGAACTCATCCTTGAAGGCGATGAGATCGTCGGCTGTCAGGTCGGCATACGACAGAATGTCGGTCTTGATGACAAGGGTCATCTTCTTCGTCGTATAGTCGTATGTAAGGGTGTACCAGGGGGTATCCGTCGTCCCTGTGGTACCGGACGAGCTGCCGCCCGTCTCCTCACTGCCGCCGGTGGAGGAATTTCCGTCCTCGCTCTCCCCCGCGGCGCTCCCCTCGTACGCGAAGACCGGGACCGATACAATGCCGAAGAGCATGATCAGTGCGAGGAAAAGCGCGAGGGCGTGCTTTGCGTGTGTGCCGATTGTTTTCATAGCTAATCTCCTCTGAAAATAAATCTGCCTTTATTAAATACCGATGTATTTGAACCTATTATAGCATTTATATTAATAAAAATCAAGAGGAATTGCGGGATTTTCCGAGCGGGGGACCTTTTTCGTGATTATGCACAAAGCGCTTTGGTAGTTCTGCCGACGAAAAACGGCGTGCGCATGCCGTGAGAAAAAGAAAAAAGAGACACAGGCGTAAAAAAGCGTCTGTGCCTCCGAAAAAGTCGGATCACTCTATGCCGAAGAGGCGGGCGAAGAAATCAAGGATCGCGCGGAAGATCTTCGCAAAGAAGCGGAAAAGCGTGCCGCCGAAGGTGTTCTCTTCCTTCGTCGGGTGGGGGGTGCGCTCATAGACCGCCTCATAGGTGACATCGGCATAGGCGGGAGTAATCTCCTCCGACCAGCCGACGAAAGTATAAGTATAGTAGGCATCGGGCGCCCTCGCAGGATCGGGGGGCGGGGTCGGCAGGGTGCCGTAGGGGACGAAGTACTCCTTCACGGCGACACCGCCGGCGACGAAGGTGATGCGATAGGTGATCTGCTTCGACACCGCGATGATATCGACGCCGCCCGAAGGCATGACAAAGCCCGCGCCGTCATAGGCAACGCTGCGCCCTTCCCTGTCGGTGATCGTAAGAGAGGACAGTCTGTATCCCGTCCCGAGAGTATACGAAAGAGGGACATATTCCCCGGGGAGGAAGGTGCCGTCGGAGAAAATCAGAGTCAAGAAATCGTCGGAGACGGCATTGATCCCGTACTCGGCGGCGTAGGTGTAGGCGACGCCCGCCTCGGCGGAAAAGGTGATGAAATCGCCGTCGGATGTAAACTTTAGGTATGTTTTTCCGTCATTTTCGCAGGAAAGGCGGCGGTTCTCTTCCGAGGAGCCCGTATACAATGTCACTGTGGCGCCGAGCGTGCCGGAGGGCGCTCCGCCCTCGGTGAAGAAGCGGAAGGTGTCACGGGCGGCAGAGATCCCGAGCGTATCCGGTGTCCCCTCACGCAAAAGGACAAGTGCGCTGTACGGGAAGGTGAGGGTCGCGCCGTCGAAGTGAACGGTGAGCCCGCGGGCGTCGGCAAAGAAGGCATAGAGCGAGGCAAGCGGGAGAGAAGACGCCGCGGTGGCATCGACCGTCAGAATCCCGTCCTCATAGGCGACGCCCGCCCCTGCCCCGTCGGAGAGCGGAAAGAGGGGAGTATACGCATAAAGGACGGTATAGGTCGTGTCCTCCGTCACGGGCGCGGGTGTGGGAGAAAGACCGGCATAAGTACGGATGTTGTCCCCGACGCGGGTCGGAAGAATCTCACACGGAAGTGCGGGCAACTCGCCATAGGCAAGCTCGCGGGTAACGGAAGTACCGTCCGCGAGGCGGAAGGTGACCGTGTAAGTACGCACGTGCTCCGAAAAATGAGGGGTCACGACAAGATCGGAGGGGACGGCGGAGAGATCGGCAAAGGTGCCGTCGGGAAAGATCCAACCGTCAAAGGTATAAAGGGTATCGGCGGTGGGTGCCTTCTCGGGAGTATCGCCCGGATATACCGCCGCGGTGCCGGAGAGAACGGTCAGCGTGATGTCCCCGTCGGCAAGGCGGAAGGTAACGCGGAATTTCGGCGTGACGGCAAAATGCGGGACGACGGTCGCGTCCTCCTCGCAGGCGGAGAGATCGGCAAGGGTGCCGTCGGGATATGCCCAGCCGTCGAAGGTATAGATGCCGGCATCGTCCTCCGGACGGGTGGGAATGACCTCGCCGTTATAGATAGCGGCGCTCCCGCGGTCGACGGTGGTGCGGTAGAGCTGTTCCCCGCCCGGTTCCGAAAGGAAGACGACGGTGACGGTGCGGGTATCGAAAATCTTCTTTTTTGTCTCTGTGGAAAAAGTGAGCTGTCCGTCCTCCGCGGGTTCGTCCCGCAGGGTCAGTGTACCGTCCGCGAGGGCGGCGGTAAGGGTGCGCTCGGTGGCAGTGAGCCGCGGCGGTGTCGGCGCGGCGCCGGGAGGCGAAATCTCCGCAGGAGCGGTCGGCTCGCTCACGGGGGCGGGAGCGGTCGGCTCGCTCACCTGCGCGGGCGGTAGGGGGCGGTAGCACTCGGCGGGCTTCGTCCCCTTCGGATCCTCGACGGGGGTCGGGGCAACCGGCTCGCTCACCGGGGCGGGATAGCCCGTCGGAAGAGGCATGCCGACCGCGCCGTCAAGAGACGGGCAAACCGAGCCTTCCAAAATCTCCGCCGGGGTAAGATAACGGTCAGCATAGGCGGAATCCCAGTGCTGAATCCGATAGGTTTCATCAAGGTAACCGTTCCCTTCAAAGTTTTTGATTTTCTCGTCCGAGAGAAGGTGGGTAACGGCATGGAGTTCGGCGAGGAAGGCAACATATTTCTTCGCTTTCCCTTCCTTAATCAGAATGGCTCTGACATTGCGGACACGGTAGAGACTGTCGAGAGAGCGGAACAAATCCACATAATTGTTTACAATTTCCGTGTAATTAAGGGTGTAATAGTTATATTTTTCCTCGTCCGTTGCGAGAGCGAAGTAATCTTTCAGAATGGTCTGGAGCCGCTCGGTGGTATCGCCGGCAAGCTCGATTGCATAGGGGTCGGCATCGACGATCTTCCCTGTCAGGACCTCCTCGTTTTCGAGCACTGCCTTGACCGTCGGTCCCTGAAGCGAGAGATAGATATTGCATGCGTAGACCGTCAGGGATTTCGCGAGATTCATATAGGAGAGCTGACGCCCTACGGTATCGAGCGCCGCGGTATAGTCGCGGTAGGCGGCGAGGTCGGTATTGTATGCCGCGAGCTTTTCGAGATAGTCATTGTATGCCGCGACGCGGCGGTTATACGCCTCCATGTCGGCAAGATACTGTCGGTATGCCGCCTCGTCACGCTCATATTCCGCGAGGTCGGAGAGATATTTTTCATACGCCGCGAGATCCTCACGGTAGAGTGCAAGGGCGACGAGATAGCTCTCGTAGCGGAGGCGTGCCGCTTCGTATTCCGCAAGGGCGGCAAGATAGGCGTCATGTGCCGATGCCGACGCGTCATACGCCGCCTTCTCTCTTTCGTAGGCTTCGGTCGCGGCAAGGTAGGTGTCGCGGATCTTCGCCGCTTCGCTGTAGGTCAGGTTCGCGAGGGAGGCGACCGTCGACTTCGGAATCCGGAAGGTTGTCTCATAGCGGATCACAGCGGAAAGCGAAAGATCCTCCGCAAGATCGTGAAAAACAGCGGCATAGGCGTCGTCTGCGGGCGTGCACGCTACCGTAGTATCGGCGACGGTGACGGCGCACGGCGTCCAGGTGACGCTCTCCCCGTTCTTTGCAAGGTAGGTATAGGGCTTCGCATACACGGTGAGGGTACCGTCGACGAAATGCGTGGTAACGGTCTCGGTCGAGATGCGATCCTCATAGCGGAGCCAGACGGGGACATGGGAGTCCAAATATTCCCGCTCGGTGTCGGAGAGATCATAGCCGAGGGCGGCGAGCGCATCGGCGGCGCTCACGGTGACGGTCGACGCGGAACCGGCGCGGGAAAAGTCGCCGTCAAAGCCGGAACCCGCGGAAAATGCGGGGAGCGCGGTCGCGAGCATAAGAAGCAGGGCGAAAAACAGGCAGAAAAATCCTCTCCGTTTCGTCATACGGTCTCCTCCTTTCCGAGAGAGATTTTATGGGGTTCGGATCCTTCGTGTAATAAGAAAAGTATATCACCCGCAAAAATAAAAGTCAAGGGCGAAATTGTTACGCTTTTCTCCCCTCCCTCGCCTCGCAGGGAAAAAGAGAATCGTCCCGCACGGTGCGCACCGTAGGATCAAGAGGCATCGCATGAATCCTGTCATAGGCGGCACGGAGATAGGCCTTGTTCAGCACATGCTTCTCCCCGTACTTTGCGAGGTCGGCGAGAACGGTATCGACAAAGAGCATGGTATGCGGGTTCCCTTCCACCTTATTGCCGTAGGTGCGGAAGTGGTGGATCGGGAGTCCGTCGTGATAGGCGGCGCCGGCGTAGGTCTTCGTCGCGGCGATCTTATCGCAGATGCACTCGACGGCGTAGACATAGGGCATCTCGGGCGTGACGGCGCAGTCACCGTCCAGCCAATACTCGATGTGGTGCTTGTTGCGCCCCTTGTGGTGAAGCCACGCGCAAGAGACGCCGACGGCGCGGCGGGCGGCGCCGATGGGGGAGCGGTTCCCCTGATAGTATTTCACACTCTCGAAAAACTCGGCGGGCGAAAACTTCGAGAGGTCATGAACAAGCCCGCGCCAGACAATGCCGCACTTCACGGTGTTGACAAACACGCGGTGTTTATGCCGACAGATCAAGGCAAAATGGCGGAAAATATTCGTTATTTTCATAAAAAACCCGGGTTCTGCCGTCAAGACGGCAAACAAACAGTTTATTTTTAAGGATATTATACTTCTTTTTTGCGGATTTGTCAAGGGAGAGCACAGTGCGGCGGAAAATGTCGGGAATTACCTGTTTTTCTTCGTTTTTGCCGTCATCATCTTTATTTTTTGCCTTTTTCGGAAGAAAAAGCAAAGGTTTGTCGGTTCTCCGCGATTTTTGCATAAATCCGTATCACGATCTTTATTTTCTACCGTTTTCGGAAGTTTTTTCGACATGCGGGTCTTTTTTCGCTTTTTCTCTTGAAAAAAGAGGAAAATTATGCTATACTACAAGACGGAAGAAAACCACGGCGTTTTCCCTGCCCCGCAAGCGTGCGGAAACGGCGGAAAACGAAGAAAATCAACGGTCGCAAAGCGACAGAACGGAGACGGATATGAAAGAATTCATGGGACGGGACTTCCTTCTCGGCTCGAAGACGGCAGAAGAGCTTTACTACGGGCACGCGGCAAAGATGCCGATCTTCGATTTTCACTGTCATCTCGATCCGAAGGAAATCTACGAAGACAAAAAGTACCGCAGTCTGACGGAGGTCTGGCTCGGCGGTGACCACTACAAATGGCGCCTGATGCGGGAGATGGGAATTCCCGAGCGGCTGATTACCGGGGACGCGCCCGACGAGGAGAAATTCCGCGCTTACGCGTCGGTGATGCCGTACGCGGTCGGAAACCCGATCTACGCATGGACGCACCTGGAGCTTCGCCGCTTCTTCGGTATCGAAGAAATTCTCTCCCCTGCGACCGCCGATAAAATCTATGCCGAGGCAAACGAAAAGCTGAAGACGCTCTCGGCACGCAAAATGATCCTTGAGAGCAATGTCAGAACGCTCTGCACCACCGATGACCCGGCGGACTCTCTCGAATATCACATCGCCCTGCAAAAGGACGGGGACTTTCCCGTGCGTGTGCTCCCTGCGTTCCGCCCCGACAAGGCGCTGAACATCGAGCTGTCCTTCTTCCGCCCGTGGCTCTCGCGCCTCGAGGGTGCGGTCGGGTACAAGGTAGACAGCTATGACAAGTTGAAAAAGGCACTCGCCGAGCGGGTCGACTTCTTCGACCGTATCGGCTGCGTATGCTCCGACCACGCGCTCGATGTCGTGATGTATGCACCCGCAAGCGACGAAGAGCTCTCCGAAATCTTCGCAAAAGCGCTGAAGGGCGAGACACTGAGTGCCGACGAGCTTGCAGAATACAAGGGCAATCTGCTCGTCTACCTCGGCAGGCTCTATCATAAGAAGGGCTGGGTACAGCAGTACCACATCGGCGCCCTGCGCAACAACTCGGCGCGCAACCTCGCAAAGCTCGGTCCGGACACCGGCTTTGACGCGATCAACGACGCGACCTTCGCGCCGAAGCTCTCGGCGCTCCTCTCCGCGCTCGACGAAACCGACGAGCTGCCGAAGACTATTCTCTACTGTCTCAACCCGCGGGACAACGAAGTGCTCGCCGCGATCATCAACTGCTTCCAGGGCGGCATGCCCGGAAAGCTCCAGTTCGGCTCGGGCTGGTGGTTCAACGATCAGAAAGACGGCATGGGGCGTCAGATGGAAGCGCTCATGCAGGTGGCTCTCATCTCGAAGTTCGTCGGTATGCTGACCGACAGCCGCTCCTTCCTCTCCTACACGCGGCACGAATACTTCCGCAGAATCCTCTGCACAAAGCTCGGCGCCCTGGTCGAAAACGGCGAATATCCCGCCGGTCTCGACACGCTCGGCGAAATCGTCGAGGACATCTGCTACCGCAATGCGGAAAAGTTCTTTGCAAAATAAATCCGCGTCAAAAAAGGCTGTCGCATTAAGCATTTTTCTGTATTCAGGCAAAAATGACCGAGAATCTCCTTGATTTTTCGGTCATTTTTGCATATTGATTCAGATTTGCGTCCTGTATGCGCTTCGCGTGACAGCCCCTTTTTTCATTCGCTCACGCCTCCGCCGCGCCCCGAAACGGAACGAGCTCCTCTTCAAGAATCGGGGGCTTTTCTTCCCGCAGAATGCGGTAGAGATTTTTCGCCGTCCTGCGGGCAACGATGCGGAATCCCGTCGCATTGATATGCTGATTGCCAAATCCCGCGAAGCTGTCACGGCAATGACGGTACTCCTCGGGAGGCATTTTTGTATACCAACCCGTAGGATCGGCGTCGCTTCGGGTGTCGGTCATAAAGGACATCGCGCGAGTTAGGATCGCGGCGTGCTCGTGTGCGTTACAGAACTCCTCCTGCGCCCGCATAATCTCGGCGGTGCTCTTTTTGTACCAGTACCCCACACGAATCACGCCGAACAAGTCAAAGCCAATGTCCGTTACCGTGCGGTAGAGTAACTCGAGGTGTCTCGTATAGTCCTCCGGAGGTCTGTCGGAGTCCGATTCTCCCTGAAGGAAAAGAAAGACCTTTTTCCCGATCTCCCCCTCGCCGTAGCGGTAGGCAGCATCCCTTAAAAACGCCTCCCCTTTGGCGCGCAGAAGAGGCGCCGCCTCCCCCGTGAAATATTCGATGTTCGCCCCGCCCTTCGAAAAATTCGCGGCGGATGCCCGCTCTCCGCGCGCCTCCCATTCCTCGCACAAAAGAGGAAGAAGAGAGACCGAAGGCAAGTGGCTGCTCTCCGAGAGCGTGCGGCATTCGATCGAGTCGAAAGCACCGCCCGGCGGTGTCGTGCACAGTGCAGTCGTAGTGTAGCAGTTTTTCTGATATTCCGTGAGTAGGGATTTTCCCGTCGCATCCGTCTTTTCGTATGCCGCAGCGTTGTCGATATAGAGAAATTCGCCTGCATCGTAGCTCACGGGCAAAAATTCGCCGTGCGACTTGCCGTCACGGTAGATCGGCGCGTATTTGTATTCCTCTGCCTCCTTGACCTTTGGCACTCCGATGGCAGGAAAGACCGACGCCCCCAGCATGTTGGATTGCCCGCAAAAATAAAACAGATCTCTCATATGTCCTACCTTTCCTCGTCCGTGGTCTTTTCATCCATTGTAACATAGTTTTTCCCACTTTTCAATAGGAATCACAAGAAGTCCCCAGTCAATGATGTGAGGCCTACGAAATAAAGAATAATTGAGTAAACTGTGATTGTCAGTCATTCTGATTATTCCTCCTGTGTGTTTTTATTTTGGTTGGCGAACCTTCTCTATTATACCACCGGAGGAATACTTGTATCTAAAGCCTTTTAATTGGGGCTGTCGCAAATAGGTTTTTGAAATGCCTATTTGCGACAGCCCCTTTTTATGTCTTTTATCGGTTGAAAACGGTCTTCTGTCCCTCGCGGGTAAAGGAGGAGGAATAGAAGGCGGTGAGAGCGAGAATCATGGCATCGAGATCCGCCGACGCGGCAGTCTCGGCCGCGGCGTGCATGGCAAGCTGGGGAAGCCCGATGTCGACGGTGGGCACCGAGACACGCGTATCCGAGATGGAGCCGAGGGTGGAGCCGCCGCGGATATCGGCGCGGTTGCAATACCGCTGTGTCGGGACGCCGGCACGCTCGCATACGGTGCGGAAGAAGGCATCGGAATAGGCGTCGGTGGTGTAATGCTGATTCGCGTTATACTTGATGACGACACCGCCGCCGAGGGTGGGCGCGTTATCCGCGTCGGCAAGCTCGGGATGGTTCGGGTGCTTTGCATGGGCGTTGTCTGCGCTGACAAGGAAGCTCTGATAAAGCATCGCGGAAAGATCGTGCTTCGCGATTCTGCGGAGGGTATCATGAAGGAAGGTGGATGCGGCGCCCTGCTTTGTCTCCGAGCCGACCTCCTCGTTATCGAAGAGGGCGAGAACGGGGATCTCGCGGGATTCCTCCGCGGCAAGAAAGCCTTCCATCGAGGCAAAGACGCAACCGAGATCGTCGAGACGGGGGGCGAGGAGGAGTGTGCCGTCCTTGCCGAAGCGTCTGCCGTACTCTCTGTTGTAAAGGAAGAGGTCGTGCGAGAGAATGTCGGCGGCGGGAGCGCCCGCGGCATCGGCAAGCTCGGCGGCAAAGCCGCCCGCGGCATCGGCGGTGCCGTAGAGGGGGAGGAGGTCGACGGCGGGATTCCACTTATATCCTTCGTTGACCGCGCGGTTCATATGAATGGCGACGCTCGGAATCGTGAGGAGATCACGGTCGAGGTTGACAAGGCGTTCTTCCATGCCCTCTGCCGTGCGCACGAAGACGCGACCGGCGACCGAAAGGGGGCGGTCAAGCCATGTATAATGGATCATGCCGCCGTAGGGCTCGGTCTCGATCCTCGTGTAAGCGGCGACAGTCTCGGCACTCATCTTCACGCGATAGGAAGGGGAGTCGGTGTGCGAGGCACACATGAGAAAGCCCTTCGCCTCGGTGTGGTAACGGAAGGCGATGAGAGAGCTTCCGTTGCGCGTGACAAAATACTTTCCGCCGTCGGCGAGCGGCGTGCTTTCCCCTTCGGAAAGCTCGGTATATCCCTCGGAAAGAAGGCGCCGTCTCACGGTATCGACCGTGTAATAGGCACACGGCGAGGCGGCGATGAAATCAAACAGATTCTTTGCGTTGTCCTGCATATGTATCTCCTGTGTTGTGCGGCAAGCCGCATAAATTCGGTTCGTGCGGGGAAATTCCGGCGGGGATTCCCTGCTTTTCTCCTATATTTTACACGGATTTCGGAAAAAAGTCAACAAGGCACTTGAAAAAAGCGGGAATTTGCGGTAAAATATAAGGGAAAGTTTGTCAGACGGAGGTGTTTTTATGCTTTCTTTTTCCGACTATCCGACAGCGGAGCGGGCATTTCACTTTTTTGAGGAAATCTCGAAGATTCCGCATGTCTCCTTCCACACGGCGAAGCTCGCCGATTATCTCGAAGAATTCGCAAAAGCGCGCGGGT
>CALAFS010000127.1 GCA_937892405.1 uncultured Clostridia bacterium | reverse complement strand
CTGTCTGTCTGTCTGTTAAGATTGTCTCATCTCCGATGGTGTATGTCAAGTCTTTTTCATCATTTCCTTTGCGAAATTCTATAATTTCAAACTCTTCCGGATTGTGTTTGTCGAGGTATGTAATCGGAACGCCGATATCTTCAAAGTAATCGCATGGAATATCTGTCGTTTTGTCTACATTGATTGCATCGTAATTGTCATACTTCGGATATTCCGATTCGTTTCCGTAGTAATGCTTATATAACGGAAGTTTTTCATGTCTTTGTGCATAATCGACGTTTGTAAACCATCCGACATTTCTGAACTTTACAAGTCCGGTATTCCCATCAAAAACTCCGCTTGCCCAAACGCGGTCTGTTTCTGGAATCTTAAAATAAGCATTACCATGAGTAAACGCCGGACCTAACCACAACTTATTTTCTTTTATTAGCGGAAAAATCTCTTTATATGTGATTGCATTTTTACTTCCGATAATAATAAATTTCTTCTCATATTTCATGAGAAGCGAGACATACTCCCGAAATAAAGAAAATGGCGGGTTTGTTACTACAATGTCGGCTTGCTTCAGATATTCGATACATTCTTCTGAGCGAAAATCACCATCGCCTTTCAACTTTTTGACTCCGCGTTTTTTTGATTTCAGCAAAACATCTATATCAGTATCCGAAACGCCACGACCATTCGCCATTGGTACCTCGGTTATATCCATTACATATCCGTTGCCACGCGTAACTTTTTCATCTAAAAGATCAAAAACCGTCATCTGCTGTCCGAGGACAGGAGAGGTCGCATAAGATGTGCAAATCAGGCGTTTTAGTCCAAGGTAGTTAAAATTCCGCAAAAAGAATTTACAAAAGTTGCTTTCAAAGGGATCGTCACAATTACACAAAACGGTTTTGTCACGGAATTTATCTTCGTAATGATTGATCTCTGCTTGTATATCTTCGTATTGTGTGTAAAATTCATCTTGTTTGGCTTTTTTTGCTTTTGAAAGTCCTGTGTTTGTAGACATTGCTTTCTCCTTTTTGCGCCGAATATAAAGCAAGTGGCAACAAAAAGAAAAAATTGTGTGAGTCCTGCATAAAAACTTTGCGCGAAAAAGTACGAAAATCTGTTGAAAAAATCGAAGATCTGTGTTATAATAATTTCGAAATATGTATCGAACTTTATATTCGGCGCAATTTTTTACCAAAAAATAGGCTTCATGCGGTTCATCGCTTCTTTTTTTGTATTCAACATACTATGAGCGTATAGATTCAGAGTTATGCTCGCATTTCTTTCCGAAAGTGTCTTAACATCCATACCGCACTCTAATGCCCGCGTTGCAAAGGTATGCCGCAAGGCGTGAAAATTCAGGTGACGAACGCCGGCGCGATTTGTCAGACACGCAAATAAATATTGATACGAACGCGTCGGCATGCGTTCGCCTTTTTTATTTTCTACAAGGCAATTTCCTTTTGCGCCTTTTTGATATTCCCGCACCTCATTGGTAAGCCAAGCCGGAAGAGGAATCAGGCGTTCCGATGAAAGCGTTTTCGGTCGGTCGACAAACAATTGCCACTCACCTGAAAAATCTTTATCGCGATATACGGTTTTATTGATGGATAGCACCCCGTTTTCCAAATCCACATCACCCCATTCCAAGCCGAGCAATTCTCCGATCCGTATGCCGGTATACAGGCAAAGCCGAATTCCGAACAGCCGCCGATCCAATGACGCCATCATACACTCCTCGAGGCGCCGTTGCTCTTCTTTTGTAAAAGCGTCAATGTGCTTTCGGCTGCTCTTTATTCGTCTGATACGCGCACATGGATTTACAGCTAATATTTCCTTATCGCAGGCATACTCCATCGCCGCATGCAGAATTGTCAGAATTAGATTTGCGGTTGCCGGTGAAGGCGAAGTGTTCTCCGAAATTTCCGCCTTTCCAAAAGACAAGAAATCAACCAACCGTCGCCGATTTAACTCTTCGATTTTTGTTTCGCCGAAGGTCGGAAAAATGTAGCGTTCCATCACGCCGCGATACCGGTTATAAGTCCGGAGCTTAATCCGCCCTTTTTCATTTTCTTCGATCCATTCGTATAAAAGTTCTTTCAAAGTCATTTTATTCTCCATTCCGCCGCCCTACCGGCGGCATAAATCAAGGTATGAAATTCTCCGCTATATCCGGAGAATTTTCGATTATCGCCCCTGCGAATCTCTTTCGCTCTTATTTTCTCCACTTCTCTTTCAAGTAGATACTATATAATAAAAAATCGGTACTGCCGCGGATTTTATCGGCAGTACCGATTTTTATCGAGAGAATCGAACATGAAAAAATTTCCGGTTATATTCCGATCATAGCATGGTAAAATAGAAACAGAGTCCAGAGAAAGCGAGTCCTGCAAAGCGATTCCTTTCTTTGCAGGCTCAATCAATATAGATTCAAAAAATAAAACAGGAGATTCTATCCATGTCTAAGAACAAGGTTACTGTTCCCGAAGCAAAAGCTGCTCTTGAAAGATTCAAGATGGAAGCTGCAAACGAAGTCGGCGTGAACCTCAAGCAGGGCTACAACGGTGATATCACCGCTCGTCAGGCCGGTAGCGTCGGTGGTCAGATGGTCAAAAAGATGATCGAGTCCTACGAGAATTCGATCAAGACCAACGGCTGAATTTCTCTCTGACGAGAAGAGTTCCGTTTTCATTCCCTCCTTTTTTGTAAAACCTGAAACTGCGTTTTGACTTTACCCGCCTGCTGTGCCCGCGGATAAAGGCTGCGGCGCCCCGAGAAATCGGAGCGCCGCAGTTTTTTATTTCAAGAAAAGAAAATATCCGCCGACGGCGAGAAGCACCGTGAAGAGCGAGGAAAAAAGATTGACAAGGTCGTTATCGAAAAACGGGATTCCTCCGACGCGCTCTGTCTTCATGCCGTGACACTCTGTCTTCTCCGTCAGGCGACGGCAGACCTTACAACGGTACTTGACCTGAAAAAGAGATCCGAGGAAGCTGTCGAAAATCGACCCGAGAAACGCAACACACGCGGCGAGAAGCGCCGCCGTCGGGGTTACGGAGCCGAAAAGGCAGGTAAAGAAGGAGAGCGCAAAGGCACATACAAGTGCTGCAGAGGTACCGAGCCATGACATGCCACCGCTGATTCCCCGCTCGCATTTTCTGAAGCGGAAAAGATCAAAAGCGGAGGAAGAAAGAACGCCGATTGCGGACGCCGCCGTATCGGCAAGCGCCTCCGCCATACCGGCAACGAACGGAAGAAGAAACACGGGCTTTCCCGTCACGAAATAAAACACAGCGGCGGTGACGGGCAAAACCGCGTTGGCAAGAACCTGATAGGCGTCCCGTCTTGTTCCCTTCGCTTCTCTTGCGGCGAGAACCTTTGCTTTCTTTTCCTTTTTGATGCTGTCCGCGAGAAGAGCGACGGCGAAGAAAAAGAGAAGTGTCAGAAATCCGAAGTTTCCGAGCGAGACCGATACCGCAACATCGAGAATCAATGCCGCCACAACGCCGCCTGTCGTAAGCGCCCGTCTTTGAAGGACCAAAAGGACGATGAAGGGCGTCGCGAGAATCGGAACGAGATAATTCCCCGCCTCCGGTATTTTCAGTAAAAAGAAGGTCAGCGCCGCCGCGGCAAAAGTGACGGTGATATTATCAAGCCCGCGCGAGGTAAGAAGCTCGACGCCCGTCGCGAAAGCTCCGATAGCAAGTGCGTGCAGGATCCCGAGGGGGGCGCCGTAAATCAGAAACAGCACAAAAGACGAAAGCGTTGTAATGAAAAAACAGGCGAGCGAACCGCAGAGGGTTTTTTCTCCGAAAATTCTCGGATTCCCCCGTCGGATCAGCTGTCCGACCGTGCCGGCAAGACCGTCACCGAAGGAAGTGGCAAATACGCCGACACCGAAGGGCAACACCATCTCCGGCACAAAGTAAGTAAGAAGCGAAAGTGCGGACATCGCCACGGCATAATACACGGTGCCGGGGGCGTTCTCCCCGTCCGATGCCATCATCGGCAACAGGCGCTTGATGTAAACCAAAAGCAACAGAAGGAGGAAAATGACGCACACAAGGAAAAAGTGCAGGCTCGTCCCCATGAAGTGATACAGGATCACCCACTCAAAGGCGACAAAAACATGAATGAACTTCCTTGTATATGCTTTCGGGACACCGAAGCGGTAGATCACCGCCGCAATCCCGACGACGAGCGCAACATAAAGAAGCGAAAACAGATAGCCGAATCCGATCATAAAAATCTCCGAAAAATGTATTTAGCGAAACGCCGCCCGACAGCGGAAAGTCCATCGGCTGTCGGGCGGCGTGAGGGTCAGATCTCCTCCGACTCGGTCGAGCGCGGATCGTCCTCTTTCGTCTCCTGCGGAATTTCCTTTCCGGGAATGACGATACCGCGTGTCATGGCACGCTCATTTTCTCTGTGCTTTTCCTCGATCAGTTGTTTTTTCGAGGCGTGCAAAGCATCCAGATCGGCGCGGATCTCATCGCTCACCGTACCGTCTGCGAGCGTCAGAAACTTTTCAAATACATCGGGATATACAAACACCTTTTCGCAAGCGGAAAATCTGACCGTAAAATACTTTCCGTTCTGCGCGGTGACGACACCGTCACCGAATACTTTGTGTTTCACTGCTGTTTCTTCAAGAAGCATTTTGTTTACCGTGTCCGATCGCGCGCCGCGACATACGGGCGGTCGTGCGATCCCC
>CALAFS010000126.1 GCA_937892405.1 uncultured Clostridia bacterium | reverse complement strand
TGCTGCTCGGTTCCCCGCCTGACATGGTTCACAGCCTCGGATTGCGCAAGACCCACCCTTCATCACAGGCAAAGACGGCGCAGACTGCACAGGCGTTGTCCTCGGGAGGGGAATGAACCCCTGCTATAGCGGATTTCAGGTACAGGGCACCGCTACCGCCCCGGCTGGTATGACTCCAACCGACCCATGGAATTCGGTAGTTAATATTATAACAGAGAAAAGAAAAAAATGCAAGTGGTTTTCCGCTTTTTTTACGGAATTCACAGAATATTTATATGACGAAGCCCCCGTTGACATTCAGAACCTCGCCGGTGATGAAATCTCCGCCCGCCCCGGCAAGATATGCTACCGCCCGTGCGATGTCCTCCGGTGTGCCGAGACGCATGAGAGGTGTCTCCTCGCGAAGAGCGGCAAGATCCGCGTCCGACAGTGCGCGGTTCATATCCGTGAGGATTACGCCGGGCGCCACCGCATTGACGGTGATGCCGGACGGTCCCACCTCTTTGGCAAGCGCACGCGTCATGCCGATCAGCCCCGCTTTTGCGGCGGAATAATGCACCTCGCAGGAAGCACCCGTCACCCCCCACATGGAGGCGATGTTGATAATCTTTCCTTCGTGGCGCGGGATCATGTGCCGGAGCACCTCGCGGCTGTACAAAAACGCGCCGGTCAGGTTGACCGAAAAAAAGCGATTCCACTCCTCGAGTGTAATGTCGGTAAAGAGAGAAAAGCCGGCGACGGCGGCATTGTTGACAAGGCACCCGATGCCGGAAAGTTCTTCTTCCGCGCGCGCGACGGCGCGCATAACATCTCCCTCGCTTGCCGTGTCGGCAAGCAGAGCAAGCGCCCCTGTTCTTTCGGACAGTTCCCTTGCCTCCGCCTCGGAATTTTTATAGGTGAAGGCGACCCGATAGCCGTCTTCCGTAAACTTTTCGACGATGGCTCTGCCGATGCCGCGGGAGCCTCCGTTTACCAAAAGGGTTTTCTTCACATATCCCTCCACATATGCGGCAATCTGCCGCGAAACTTCCGTTTCTTATTATATCGCGTTTTCTTTTCTCTGTCAAGAAAAACGAAAAAACTTCTTGATTCCGGAAGAAAAAACGAGTATAATAAAACTTGTTTTCCGCTGATCTGAAAGGAGTCCTTATGATTCTTGTCGTTGACCGTTCTCTTCGCGACGGCAATACCGTCGCCGGCATTTTCGCCTATATGGGGCTTCTCGCTCATGCGGTAAGACCGCAGGATGTACCCGGCGAAATCTCGCACCGTTACCGTTCCGTCATGCTTCCCCGTCCTGATTCCATTATTGATCTGCCCGTTTTTATCTCAAGATTCCGATCTTTTGCAGGTGGAATCCCGATCTTCGCGTTACATCCTTCACCGAAGAATTTCGCCTATTCGGCGCTTTTCGACGGTGTGTTTGACGAAGGGTCGCTCTCCTCCACGGTACTCGACGGCATGCGGAGTTTTTGCAAGACACATGAGCTTCCCGCACCGGGCAATTACCGCCTTTGCGGCATTGACGCGTCGGTGACGCGACACAGCGTCTTTTATTTTGATACGCCTTTCCGCCTGACAAAAACGGAGACGGCGATCCTCCGCTTTCTGATCCGCGCGTATCCTCTCGGTCTGACGGCAAAAGAAATGCTCGACATGCTCTTCCGCCCGTCGAAGCGCCCCGAGATCTCGGACATCCGTACGCATATCTCTTCGATGAACAAGAAATTCCGTCTTCTCACCGGAAGATCCCTCGTGTTTATGACACCCCGCGTCGGTTATCGGATTCTGACGCCCGAAAACGATCCGGAGCGCAGTGCACTTCCCGCCTGCCCCTGATCTTTCGGGAAAGCTGACAAGCACCCCCGCATATACTGAACCATTCAGGTTTTTCGGAGGGTGTATGCTGAACATTTCTCAGATTCTATTCCGCTTCATCTCGTTTCTTCTCGGCATCGGGTCGAATCAGAATTTTCCGCCCCCGCTGTCCGCAGAAGAAGAGCGCGAAGCCTTTGCCCGCATGCGGGTGGGCGACAAGGCGGCGCGAGATAAGATCATCGAGCACAATCTGCGCCTTGTCTCTCACATGATACGCAAATATTACGCGTCCTATCCGTCCCCCGATGATCTTCTGTCCATCGGAAGTCTCGGACTCATCAAGGCGGTGGACACCTTCCGCTATGAGGTGGGAACGCGCTTTGCCACCTACGGGGCGAAATGTATCCAGAATGAAATTCTCATGTTTTTCCGTGCGCAGAAAAAGACGGGTATGGAGGTCTCCATCAACGAGACGATTGATGTCGACCGGGACGGCAATCCCCTGACCTATCTTGACATCATCAGCGTGCCCGACACCATCAATGACGATGTCGATCTCAAGACGCACATCGAACGGGTGCGTGCCCTTGTGGAAACCGTCCTCTCGGAGAGAGAACGGGAGATCATTGTCCTTCGGTACGGGCTTCGCGGCTATCAGCCGCGAACCCAGCGCGAAGTGGCGAAATACCTGAAGATCTCCCGCTCTTATGTTTCGAGGATCGAAAAAAAGGCGCTCTCCAAACTGAAGGACGCCTTCGGCACATGTCGACCGGATTTTGACGACTGAAAAGCAATGCAAAAACAAACGGCGCTCTCGGAGAGAGCGCCGTTTGTTTTTACGGTTTGCAGGCACCGCAGGGAGAATAACCGTCTTCGATCAGGTCTTCTCTTGTGCCGGTATAGGTACGCTTGTTTTCTTCCTTCATCGAGCTGACGGAGGAACAGGTCGGCAGATGAAACTTCTTCCCCGAGACATTGAGAATATAGGTTATGTTCTCCTCCTCGGTCTCTCCGGTCGCGGGCGTGTCCGCCGTATCTCCCGAAAGGTGACTCTCTCCGGTCGCGTAGTCAATGGTAATACCGGGCTGGCTATTGTAGCAATATACGCAGAAAGAGATACCTTCGCCGTTATCCTCCACCGAATATCCCTCGATCAGAACGCCGCGGGCGACAAGCTCGTCGCCGTGGAAAATCGGAGTCGAGCGATAAAGCACATGGTTCCCCGTTTCTTTGACATAGTCG
>CALAFS010000125.1 GCA_937892405.1 uncultured Clostridia bacterium | reverse complement strand
TCTTACAGCGAAGAGCTGCAAAAGGCGGGCAAAATGCGTTTTTTCCGTTATCCCGTACACCTCGGATACGCGCAGTACCGACAGCTCGTCGCGGAGAACCGCTTTGCGAAGACGATCCCGTATCACACCCCGGAATTTCAATGCGAGAGGGAGATCTCCTTCTGAAAGAACAGCCGTTCCGACATGTGTCGGAACGGCTGTTCTTTTCTTATTTTGTAATCTTGTATTTACAAATATTCGTATATCTTCATAATAGAGGGGCTTTCACATGCCGCTCTTTTCTTTTTCAAACCGACGGACTCCTTCGGCAAAGAGGGAAAGTCCGCGGCGGAGCACCTCACGCTGGCAGGCGACATTCATGCGCAGAAAGTGCGCGCCGTCGCCGCGGTAGGGACTGCCTGCCGAGAGATAGAGCCCCGTCTTCTCGCGGATGAAGTCGCGCAGAAGATCGGTATTTTCCGTGAGGCTTTCACAGTCGAGCCAGAGAAGGTAGGTTGCCTCTCCCGGCGTCACGCGGACGGCGGGGAGATTTTCTTTGATAAAATCGGCGGCGATTTTTTTGTTTTCGGCAAGATACTCCCGCAGGGCATCGAGCCATGCGCCCCCTTCGCGGAATGCCGCCACCGTCGCGATCGCCGCGAAGCAGTTCGGCTCGGCGACCTCGTCGCTGTTCAGCCCGCGCACCACGATCTCTCTTAGGTGCCTGTCCGGTACGACGACCGCCGCGGACTGAAGGCCTGCGAGGTTGAACGCCTTGCTCGCCGAAAGGCAGGTGATGCCGATCTTCCGGCATACCTCCGAGGCGGAGGCGAAGGGGACATAGCTCCGCCCGGGATCGGTGAGGTCGCAGTGGATCTCATCGGAGAGCAGGGTGACGCCGTGCGCATGACACAGATCGCCGATCTTCGCGAGCTCTTCCTTCGTCCAGATTCTGCCCACTGGGTTGTGCGGGTTACAGAGGATCATCATCGTCGAGAGAGGCTCGGCGAGCTTCTTTTCGAGATCGTCAAAGTCGATATGATAGGCGCCCTCCCCGTCCCGCACAAGGCGGCTCTCGAGGACGAATCTGCCCGCATTCTCCACCGAGTGGAAGAAAATATCATAGACCGGCGTCAGAAGAACGACACGGTCGCCGACATTGGTCACCCGCTTGACAATCGAGGAGATCGCGGGGATCACCCCGGTCGTAAAGGTCAGCCATTCCTGCGGGATCGCCATGCCGTGGCGGCTCTCCCACCAAAAAGAGAAGGCGTCATACCACGCGTCGGGGATCACGGTATAGCCGAAAATGCCTTCCTTTGCCCGCTTTACCACCGCTTTTGTGACGGCAGGCGCGGTTTTGAATTCCATGTCCGCGACCCACATCGGAAGCTCGCCGTCGGGGATGTCCCATTTGAGCGAGTCGCTCTTTTTTCTGTCCGTCGGCGCGTCAAAATCGAAGATCATAGTAGCCTCCAGGGAAAGTTAGAAAATTCAGAACTTAGAAAATGCAGAATGTAGAATTATGAATTCAGAATGATATCATTGAAGAGGATCTTTTCTCTCGCCATCGGTTCTTTTATCAAAAAAGAAGGAAAAGTCAAAAAAGAGAAGT
>CALAFS010000124.1 GCA_937892405.1 uncultured Clostridia bacterium | reverse complement strand
GATGAATATAAATTCTAATTTCGCACAGGCATTGTTCGATAAGCTCGTTCCGATAATTTATGCTGACGTTATGGCGTAATAAAGGCTTAATACAATTGATTTAAATATAATCGATGAAAAATCGCCGAGCGGGGATGTCGAAATCTTTCCTGCTCGGCGACGATTTTATAATATAAGTGAAAAAGTTTGCTTGCAAGGACTTTTTCACGCCATATTTCAACGAACGGCTGTTCTTTGCGTTTAGCAAAGAACATATTGCGAATGCAATACAAAAATTTATTTTTGTAAGCCGTGCAATGTTATAATATAAGTGAAAAAGTTTGCTTGCAAGGACTTTTTCACGCCATGTTTTAACAGAACGGCGGTTTGGCGAAGACAAAGCGCATGGCAGGGCAGTTGCCGACAATTTTTTTGTTTCGTTTCAATACTATGATAGAAGTATCACATCCCCGGACAACGGATAAAAACAATCATCTGAAAGGAAATAAAGACATGAAAAAATGCAGCTATTCGATCCCCTCGGACATTTCGTGGAAATTTTGCAAGGATGCTGATCTTTCCGCACTTCCCGCCCCGGCACGCGCCGTGATGTCTCATTTTGCTGTGCAGGATGGCGCAGGGGAGAGACTTTCACGCATTGAGGTGAGGGAGTCGATCCCAGCACCTCTGAAAGAAATTTTCGGAAGCGAAAACATTCCTCTCGCGCAGGGCGCGTTCGCGCTCACCTGTGAGGAGGGGATTCTTACCGTTTTTGCCGAAGATAAGGAGGGCGTGTTGAACGGGCTCATGACATTTCTGCGCCTGCTTGACGCGGAAGGGGGCTTTGCCTATCGCACGGTATGCGACGGCACCGTTTATTCTTTCCGCGGGGTAAAGATCATGATGCCCGCGCGCTCGGAAATCCCCGATTATCGCGATTTTGTCGATATGATGATGTACTTCCGTCACAACACCCTGATGATCGAGGTCGGCGGTGCCATGGAATATAAAAGGCACCCAGAGATCAATGAAGGATGGGAAGAATATTGCGCTTTCATGTCGGAGTATTCGGGAAAATCGAAGGTTCTGCAAGAGGAGACTTTTCCGTGGCGGAAAAATTCCATTCACTCGAACAACGGCGGCGGCTCCTACCTCACGCAGGAGGAAGTCAGAGCGCTGATTGCTTACGCAGAGGAGCGAGGAATCCGCGTCATTCCGGAGGTTCCCTCCACCTCTCATTGCGACTATCTTCTGACCCGTCATCCCGAGCTTGCCGAGCGTCCGGAGGATCCCTATCCCGACACCTTTTGCCCGTCGAATCCCGCCTCTTATGAGCTGCTCTTTGATGTTTTCGACGAAGTGATCGAGGTTTTTCACCCCGAAGTGATGAATGTCGGACACGACGAATACTATTCCATCAATATCTGTGACCGCTGTCGGAAGAGAATTGCGGAGGCTTCGGATATTTTCGCCGAGGATCTGACAAAGATCCACGACTACCTTGCCGCAAAGGGTGTGAAAACCATGTTCTGGTGCGACAAAATCATGAATGTCATAAGCAACGGCATCGGCTACGGCGGTGCGCTCAATTATGTCTGTATCCCTTGGGATGCGCACGATAATCTGGTCGGCATCATTCCGCCCACATGGAAGGCGAGAGAGAAATTGCCGAAGGACATCATTTGCATGAACTGGTATTGGAGTTTCGGCGAGGCGTTTGATGCAGAGCTTGACGGCTTTTCGGTCGTTCTCGGTAACTTCCGCGGAGAAGCCATGCAGAACTTCCGCCATCGTACCGCAAACGGGAAGGGCGGCATGTGCTCGAACTGGGGAGCGACAAAACCCGTCTATCTTCAGCGCAACCGCATTTATTTCTCGATGAGCTATAACGATCGCCTCTATTGGGACGCCTCTTATGACGATACCGATGACGCACAGTCTGCGGCGGTCTCTGCCGCGTGCTTTGACGAGCTGTTCGCCTACCGTCACCCCCGTGGTGAAAGAGGTGCGCGCGCTCTCTCCGTGATACATCGCACCGACGCGAGCGTGAAACATCATGAGTTTGTCGACGGCGTGTATGCCGAGGGGAAAGAGTACATGGACGAGTATCTTCTCGGCACCTATGTGATTTCCTACGAAGACGGCACCGAAGCGCATTTTGACTGTATTCTCGGGGAGACGCTCGCCTCGGGAGATGTGAAATGGTACGATCGCTCCGTGACCGCCGAGAAGACCGAAGAGAGTCAGGGAACGACGCGTGCACGCGTCGAGCTTCGCCTTGCCGAGGTTGCTTCCTCTGCCGTTCCGTTCCTTGCCGAGGGCAAGATTTTCTATCGTACTTTCTTCCGCGATCCTCACCCCGAGAAAAAGATCGCCTCGCTCTCCTTCCTCCCGCGTGAAGGGGCAAAAGGGAGCGTCGAGGTGAAGGAACTTACGGTCATATAATGAATTCAGAATTAAGAATCAAGAATTATGAATTAACATCTTGAAAAGATCAAGCGATTGTAAAAATAAAAAAGCAAGTCCCGTATTTTTGACGGGACTTGCTTTTTGTATGCTTTTGTTTACATATACGGAGAAAATATGGATATTTGCGGTTATCGGGCGGTTATGACTCTCCCCTGGATAAAAGACGCGCTTTTGCCTCTTCCCAATTTTCCACAACGGGGAAGTCTACGGAAACTTCCCGGTTCCCGGGACTGCGGAAGAGGATCGCCCCGACTCCGCATGAGAGTGCCGCCTCGCAGTTTTTCGGCATGTCGTCGATCAGGACGGAGACCCTCTCGGCAAGGCATGCCGCCGACTTGTCCACGGTACAGATCAACTTATCGTATTCGATCCCGCCGTTTTGCAGCTCTTCGGCGGTCGTCTTGTACGGATCGGTGTAAAAATCGGTTGTCCGCGCCGTGATAATCACGACACGATGTCCCGCCGCGCGCAGTGCCTGCACCGCCTCTTTTGCCCCCTTCTTGAAGGGCGTCATCGGAACGACCTTGTCATAATATGCCATGCCGAACGCGTTTTCTTTCGCCTTCCATTCGGGCGGAAGCGTGCTGTATGAAATGTTCTTTTTTCGAAGCTCCTCACAATTCGCACCGAAATATTCGGCAACGAACGGAATAAAGTAGGAAAATGAGTCGGTCAGCGTATCATCAATATCAATAGCGATGGTCATTGGTAGGCTCCTTTGGGGTATACTTCTTAGTCATCACACCCGGCTTCGTGTAAAAATCGGTTTTTCACCGATTTTACAGGTTGTTTTCCTTACTTTGGATGAGATTGTTTTTTGCCGTTGTGACAGACTTGACGAGTAAAAATCTTATGGACGAACATTTGCGGTCGAGCTGTTTATATCTCTCCTCGTCAATATATCCGCTTTTCCGCAGCATCTCAAGCCATTTGCTTGTTTCATTGGTTTCTTTGAGTGATATTTCGAGCTTTGCGATAAAATCGGCGCGTCCGTGCGCATACTTGCTTTCGGCGATATTGGCACAAATACTCGTTGCACTTCTTCCGATCTGCGCCGAGATAATATTTTCATGCTTTGCGCGCAATTCTTTGGTTAATTGCAAAATTTCAACGGACAACGCCATAGAAAGATCGCTGAGTTTATCTTCTCTCACACTGTCACCACCTTTACCTCGAAGGGCAGAGCTTCCGGTATCGTTCCGTTTGCGCGAAGCGCAACATCATTCGGCGGAGCCGACATCATTGGACGAGAGTCCACTTCATTTGAGGCAAAGCCTCAACCTCGTTCATTTGTGCCGTGGACGGCAATGAAGATGAGTCAAGACTCAAATGATGTTGCGCCTTACGGTACACACAAAAAAGCGAAAATTTTTGCTTTTTATACTTTTTTGGGGGAAATCAACTTTATCCCGAAGGGCAGAGCTTCCGGTATCGTTCCGTTTGCGCGAAGCGCAACATCATTCGG
>CALAFS010000123.1 GCA_937892405.1 uncultured Clostridia bacterium | reverse complement strand
TCGCCCTTCGCGAGGAGGTTCTCATACTCGCGCTTGACAATGGTGGCGCCGACGGCGGTCTCCTCCGCATCGGCGAAGCCGAGCTTTTTCAGCGCCGCGCGCATACCGCCGATACCGATGCCCTGATAGTTGGCAATGAAAGAAGGGGCAAGGCTCACATAGACGGGATCCCCCGCCTGAATGAGCACCTTCACCTTCTCGGTGCTGTCGGTGATCTGCTTTGCATTCTGCGGGCAGACGACAAAGCACTGACCGCAAAGAATACATTCGTTGCCGATGATGTGCGCCTGGTTGCCCGAAAAGCGAATGGATTTCACAGGGCAATGGCGGATACATTTATAGCAGTTTTTACAGTTCGATTTTTTCAGAGTCAAGCAATCGGACATGATTCTTCTTCCCTTTCACAGGATTTTTGCAAAGTTTTGTTTTCAAAAATACAAAAAATCAGGGAGCGTCGCCTTTGTGCGCTTCCACCGCGGGAAGAATCTTTTCCCGCCAAAAATCGGAAAATTCGTCTTTTGTCACGCCGGTATACACTTCGTCCGCGACCGTGATCGTCACGCCGACGCGGTTGCATCTGCCGGTGCAGAAGCTGCCGGTCAGGACGATCTCATCCTCGAGATGCTCGTCGGCAATCTTCTTTTGCAGAAGCTCGACGATGTCGGGAGCACCCTTCAGATGGCAGGACGAGCCGACACATACTTCGACAACGATCATACCTTCGCCTTGATTTCCTTCTCGAAGAAGTCCTTCACGGTGTCGGGGCTGACCGAGAAGAAATTGTCGTCTACGGTGACGCAGACGCCCTGCTGGCATTTGCCCATGCAGAAGGTGCCGCCGAGCTCGACCTTATCGCCGAGATTCGCCTCGGAGATCAGATACTGGAGTTCTTCCACGACCTGGCGCGAGCCTTTGATGTGACAGGAGGATCCGATACATACGGTTACTTTCATGCTAATTCTCCATTCTGCCGCTACAAACGGCATAAAATATAATAGGTATTAGAATTCACCGGGTTTCCGTAGGAAACGAAAACGGGTTCGGGTCCCGTTTTCAGGGGAATTTGTGCGTGAAACACGAGAGCGCTCTGTGAGATTGCACTTACACTTTCACGCCAAACGGCTAAAAAATATAATAGGTATTAGAATTCACCGGGTTTCCGAAGGAAACGAAAATAAAACGGGGTAAAATTCAAAGTCCGGCGGGGCGGTCTGCCCCGCCGTCAAATCAAATCTTTGCTCGGGAGTTCTCGGAATTATTCGTAATCGACGACATTGACCCAGGTGTGAAGGAATTCACGCTCTTTTTCGTTCCCCTTCACCGACTGGGAGGCGGCGACGATGGGCATCCACTTCTCGACATACTGCTTCGCGGTATTGCTCTTCTTGCAGAAGAGTTCGAGATACTTCTTCGCGCCGTCGATGTCGCCGGCAAGCCAGAAGAGGAGGTAGGTGCGGGCGGCGTCGGCAGAGGCGTTGCCCTGCGTGGCATGCGACCAGTCGAGGATATATGCCTTTCCGTCATCGGTGATGATGATGTTCGAGGGGTTGAAGTCGCCGTGGCAGAGCTTCGTATGCTTCGGCATCGCGTCGAGGCGGGTGTGCAGATCGTAACGCGTCGTCGCGTCAAAGTCGGTCTGGCTGATCTTGCGGTTCATTTTATCCTTCAGCTTGGTAAGCAGGGGGCAGCTCTTCGACTGCACCTCGATCTGAAGGTCGACGAACATCTCGAGATATTCTTCCTTCTTCTCGGGGTTCTCTTCCATCAGGCGGGCAAGTGTCTTGCCCTTGATGAAGTCGGTGACGATCGCCCACTTGCCGTCGATGACGGTAACTTCGCGGACTTTCGGAATGTTCAGCCCGGTCTCTTCCACGCGCGCCTGATTCAGCGCTTCGTTGAGGACATCGGCTTTGGAGTAGTTGGCGTCGAAGACCTTCATGCAAAGGTCGCCGTCACGGTAGACGGTCTTGTTGTTTCTGACCGCAATGATTCTGTCAAGTTTCATCTGTTCTTCCTCCTTTTATGCTTTCTTCATTCCGCTCTTTGCGCGGCGGTAGGGCTGTTTGAAATTGCCGTCATCGGACTTTCCTTCAAAGTCGGCGGAGGTAGGCATTGCCGGCTCTTTGAAGTGATCCTTTCCGTAGTAGGCATTGAGGTACATCTGCTTGATCTCGCTCATGAGCGGATATCTCGGGTTCGCACCCGTGCACTGGTCGTCGAATGCCTGCTCGGTCATGGCGTCGAGACGGTTCAGGAAATCGGTCTCGTCGATGTTGTAATCCTTGATGGTGGGTTTGATACCGACTCTCGCCTTCAGGGCGTTGACGGCGTCGATGAGCTTCTCGAGCTTCTCTTCATCGGTCGTACCGCCGAGTCCGAGCGTATCCGCAACCTCGGCATATCTTGCCAGCGTGTGAGGGTGATCGTACTGCGAGAAGGTACCCATCTTGACGGGAGCTTCCGCCGCGTTGAAGCGGAGGACTTCCTCCAGCATCAGGGCGTTCGCAACACCGTGCGGCAGGTGATGGAAGGCGCCGAGCTTATGCGCCATGGAGTGGCAGACGCCGAGGAAGGCGTTCGCAAATGCCATACCTGCCATGGTAGCGGCATTCGCCATCTTCTCACGCGCCTCGACATCGGTCTGTCCGTTGTCATAGGCTCTCGGCAGATACTCGAAGATATTCTTCAGAGCGCGGTGGGCAAGTCCGTCGGTGTAGTCGGTCGCCATCACCGAAGCAATCGCCTCAAGGCAGTGGGACACGGCGTCGATACCCGACGCGGCGGTCAGACCGCGGGGTGCGGACATATGGAAGTCGGTGTCGATGATCGCCATGTTCGGCATGAGCTGATAGTCGGCAAGAGGATACTTGC
>CALAFS010000122.1 GCA_937892405.1 uncultured Clostridia bacterium | reverse complement strand
GCCGCGTACTGTCTGCCGCGGATCGCAAGACGGTATTTTCCGCTGCTCGGAACATAGAACTTCCCGCGGATTTCCATCACCGCGTTTTTCGCGGGATTCGGAACCCAAATGTCCGTGTTGGCGTTCTGCGTCGGATTGGTGTTGTCCTCTTCCGTCATACTCTCATAACCGGCGTAAGCGTTTTCGTAGGTTTCTGTCGGACTTTTGTACATGGCGTCTGCGGGATAGACATAGACGGTTCGTTCGAGAAGTGTTGCCTTCTCCTGCTTCTGACGAAGCTCGATGATGATCTCCGCGTCTTCAACCGCAAAGGCGGTGTCATCCTTTGTAATCTCAAGGGTCACGCGGATCTTTCCCGACTCGCGGTACGCGGGATCGGGAGTATAAAACCAGATGCCGTCTTCCGTCCGTGTAAGGGTTCCGTGTTCGGGTTCCGTCACGGACCCGACTTTCCATGTAAAGCCGTCCGGGATCACAAGATTTGTCCTCAGATCGAGGATGAAGTCTTTGCCCCGCTCAATCTCATACGGTTGTGCGGTGCGGCAGTCGGTACGCGAGCCGTCCGCCGTATAGCTTCTGCCCGTCTGATAAATCGTTGCCACGGGAACATACACCGGTGCATTTTTTGCCGCGTATTCCGCAAGAACCTCATCGGAGACACTCTGATGAAGAAGCTCCGTGAAATAATAGGTCATGTCGTACCCCGTGGCATCGCTCACGGCACGGTACCAGGTATCGGCGCCGCCCGCGCCGCCACCGTTCTTCGCCGCGGTCAGAAAGCGTGTCTGTCCGAACGCATGCAAGAGATTCGCATAACTGTCAAGTGCGGAATTCGTGCCGGCGGTCGCAAGGGTCTGCTTCAGAGCAAAGCTCGGGTTGGCATATCGGTTCCAGCCCGTCGCGTAACTTCCTTCGTTTGCGTTTCCGAGGGTACGGTTGGCGGAATTGCGCGTGAAGAGACTGTAAGAGACAAGGCTCACCGCATTGTTCGTCACCTCGTCGCCGGGAGCAAAACCGAAGCGCTGATAATGGTGATTGTATTCGTGAATACAGCCCCAGAAGGCATCGGAAGAATTGTTGACCGCGCTCTCCGCGTCAAGTGCCGCGCTCATGCAATAAAGAGGACAGTTGACCGTCGAACGCCCCACAAACGCCACCATGCTCCCTGCCGCGACAAAAGGATCGTAGAGGAAGGTAATGCCGATGGAGGCAACGGAACCGGAGGGAACCTGATTGGAGACGCGCGAGATCTTATCCCACAGGACGGCTGCATCGACGATCTGATCGTAGTCAAACTGTGCCGCGCGTGCCCGGGGACCCGAATGGCGCACGGCGTCATCCCAGATTTCGAGATCAAAATACGGAGCGGAAGAAGCTCTGCACTTCTCGAACTCTTCCCTTGTGGTATAGCCGTGGATATAATGAGAGTACGGCACGGCACCGGAAACCGTGACGGTAAAGGTCACACCGGCATTGACGGGCTGAAGAGTGATCGGTCCGCCGAAGTAAGAGCCGACATAAGAGACTGTCGAAGAGGCGGTCATGGTATTCGAGATCACGGGCATGCGGTTGAAGTCCCGTGCCGCCCAGATATTGTTCGCCTGCCCGTTTTGCAGAACCTGACCGATCCGGACAATGAGTCCGCCCGTCGCCGCAAGGTCCTCTTCACTCATTTCGATCTTCACGACCTCACCCGCCGGTGCGTAAAGTCCCGTGAGGTGATTTCCAGCCGGGCGTGACTGAATGGTGATTCTTTTGATAACGGCAATCTCATCATCGGCAACATCGCCTTCATACATTCCGAGAGAGGCGGTGTGTTTATAAAGTGTATTTCCCGTTGCCACGCCGTCAAGATAAAGATTCCCGTCCGCGTCCATACTGTCGTAGGTGGTTGCCGACGCGCAAAGGGAGGTATTCTCCGAAAGGATCGCATTCTTCTCTTCCGCCGTGGCGTCGGAAAGCGTCACACCGTACTTCGGGTACCGCGAAAGTCCGCCGTCGGAAAGCCGCGGCAAACGACGCGCCACGGTGCCGAGATATTCCGCGGAATATCCGACCTTACCGGGACTGTACGCACCGGAAATAAAAATATCCGTCGGGTAGGTGTCGGCGCTGTCCGGCTTGTCGGGTATATCGGGATTCTCCGGATTCTGCGATCCGGAAGTCAGGCACAAAATGACGGTCAGCACCACACCTGCGAGCAGGACGAGCGCCAGTGTCAGGGCAAGAATTTTTTTGCTTTTGGTATTGATTTTCATATTTCTCCTTTGAACTTGTGAAGGACGCCATTCAAACGAAAAGCCTCCTGCCTTTATCAAAGGTCGGAGGCTTCACCGTCTCTTCTTATGCCGTCCGGATTTTTGCGGTTCTCCGCGTTTTGCGTCAGATGATACAAAGCGTGATGAAAAGCCCCAAAAACGCCGCAGAGCTTGCAATATTGAAAGAACCGACAATCCGAAGCAGGGAGATCGCGAGCATCAGCGACACAACATTAAACACGCATGCCCAGCGCGGAAGTCCCGTGACACCCGAAACGATCGCGGCAAACTTTTTTCTGTTTCTATCATACCACAAACAGATAAAAATTTCAATCGGTCGGCAAAAAATTACCGACCGAATATTTTGTGTTCTGTCATAGTGTGTACCGGCGTTCACTTCTGCCGCTGTTTATCCTCCGTTTTGAGAACTTTTGATTAAAACCCAAGCAGTTTCAAAAAGCGCTTATCTATCCGTCAGAGTTCAAAGCTCCCGCGAAACAGCATACACCGCAGTTTCCTCGCCCTCATCGTCCGTATACTCGCCCACCTTTTGCATACCGATCGCCTGTGCTACGGCGGAAGGTGGGGTGTTATCTTTTTTCATATAGGAAAACACTCTGCCGAAAGGGGTATGCTCAAAAATCCAGTCGCGGCACGCTCTTGCCGCCTCGGTGGCAAAGCCTTGACGCTGATAGCGCTTCGCAATATGGTACCCGATTTCCGGTCTGATGACCCCGTTAATATTCTGCATGGTGATGCCGCAGTCGCCGATCATCTCCCCGTCTCTTTCAGTACGACAGCCCAAAGTCCGAAACCGAAAACGCGGTATCTTTCAATATTCTTTGCGGTCCAGCCGCGGACTCTCGCCTCGTCAAAGGTATAGGGATAGTGTCTCATAATATCCGAATCCGCAAGAACCGAATACAGCGGCTCATAATCCTCCTCTGTCATTTCTCTTAAATACAGTCGTTCGCTCTCCGGTAACATATCATCTTCACCTCTATCCGATTTTTGAAATTTTGCCGATTGCGCTCTCTTATAACACACGGTCAGAGATATGTCAAGAAAAGGAATTTCCCTTTACCGTCCCGACGGATGCAATTCGGTATGGACAAAATACTTCTATTGTGCTATAATATGGTCATCAACAGAATGATTGCTTTACGACAATAAAACAATACCAGTCGAAAAAAATCCGACAGAGGGACAGGATATGAAAATCAAAGATAAAATCTGGGATAAAGAAAAACATTGGTTTCGATGGAAGTTCCGTCTCATTTTCCTGCTGATCGGACTTGTGTTTACGCTGCTTATGATTTTGGAGTTGACCGTATGGGGTCCGGATCCTGTGAGAAGCATGCTTTTTTCGTTCTGTTCCTGGGTGTTCTATTTACTTTTTCTGGTGCCCGTTCTGGCGCCCATTGTCGAAAAACTCCCTTAATGTCAGAAAATCTGCCAAACAGATGCACTTTTTATAAAGAAGCACAAGATTTATCGGTCTTGTGCTTCTTTTGCTGTTCCGCTTTGTCGGCTGTCCTTACATTTCCGAAAGCTTGCGCACGGTGTTTGCCGTCCGGATCATTGCCCGAAAAAATCACATTGCCGCTGTTCAGGCAGGTTCTGACATCCGAAAAATCGAGTGCTTCAAAGCATTTGTCCGGCATCGCCACTTTTTAACACCCCTGAGAAGGGTGATATACCTTTTCATATTCCGACTTACCTTAAGTATTTCTGTTTGTGATCCGCTTCCCGTCACAAATCGCGGTGTGTCCTGTTTTCACTGTCCCTTTGCGCGAGGGGGCAAAAATCGAGATTCATAAAATCAAAATCAATCAATTCCCCGTTGATTTTGAAAAAGCCGGGGAATGTGCAAAGCTTACGAAAACCGAGTTTTTCATAGAGGGCAATCGCGCGCTTGTTATCGCTTCGCACCTCGAGGTTGACCTGCTCTATCCCCGCTTCTCTTGCGAAGGCAAGCACGCCCTGTGCCAGGTCGGTTGCCGCGCCGCAACCCCACCATGCCTTTTTCAGACTGATACCGAATTCCGCGCGGTGGTGCATGCGATTCGGCTTACGATTGAGGCTGGCGGTGCCGATGATCTCGCCGTTTACCTTGGCAAGCAACTGGATGTGGTCATGCGACTCTGCCTGCATGGCAAGGTAAGACCTCTCGGCTTGCTCGTCAAGCGGAACACCCTCCGGACCGAAGCTGAGGTTGTCTGTCTCTGTGCCGATGATCTTCAGATACTCCAATAATGCGGTGGCATCTTCTGCCTGTGCGCGAACGATTTCAAAAGGTGAATTTTTCATAATAACTTGCCGTTACAGAGCCGAAAAGCGGGCAACCCCTTTCTTTCGCAACCACAGGCAGATCAAAACGGACAGAAGCAGATTTGCCCCCGCAAAGCAACCGATATACCCGCAAAAGCCCAATGTCCAACCCGGCAGAAGTATAAATCCGAGAAGCAGCAGTATCGTGTATCCGAAACCGCCGAGTAATGTAATCATGACCGCCCCGCCCTGTTTGATGGGAACGATCTCGTTGGTCCATGTCAATATCGGCATTCTGACTCCGAGGAACAGACCAAACAGAGCCGTGAGCAGCGCGTAAGAGCCGGCAAAAAGAAGCAGTAGCAATAACTGTACCGGTGGCAAAGGATAAACTGCCGCCGTACACACAATGCACAGGAACAGCGGCAAACCTGTTAAAAGAAGCTGTATCCTGATTTTTGCCCGAAATATCCTCCAAGCCTCCACCGGAAGGGATTGCAAAAGCCAAAGGCTTTTTCCCTCCAGGGATACGGAAGGCGCTGTCATAAGATTCATAGACGCAAGACCGCAAAGCACCACGCACAGTAGCAAAGGTACACTGACTGCCGTTTCGGCAAACATGGCATCCAACATGGAAAACAGCTCTCTGCCCTTCCACAGCACGGCAATCGCACAGAGAGGCATCAGGAATGTGCCAAGACCGCAGTTGAGCATATAGGTGGGACTTGCGGTGAAACGGGAAAATTCCCTGCCTAACAATGCCGCGTCGATGCCTCGCTGCCTGCCGCGTGCCTCCCGATATTCTCTGCGAACCGATTTTCCCGCAGAGGTCGCGATCTGCAAAAAACTGCGGGAAAGCAAAAGCCACATCAGCAAAAACAGCGCGGCAACCACCGCACAGACAATGACGGTTGCCCTGACATCGCCAACGCCGACACTACCGAAGAGGTAGACGGGATAGGCACTCCCTTTGATCTGTGCGCCGTAAACCGTAGCATTTTCGAGCAGATCCCCAATCATGCTCTGTGCCTTGAAATATACAAAATAGTATACGCCGATCACTGCCAACGAAATAAGCACCGTGATGAGACTCTTATGTTTTAGTTTCCGACTGATTTTTGCCACTATCCAGCCAAGCACACAGGATATGGTCAGTACAAATACAGAAATGAAAAAGGTAATCAGCAAGCCGCCGAGAACCGCCGACAGCGTAATACCCGCCGTAATCCAGTAGACAATAACAGCCGGGAGAATGACAACGGCAGAATACAGAAGTCCCATCAGGTAGACGCCGGACAGGCGCGCTGTCACCAACGCCGAAACGGGAATCGGCATAGACAGAAGCAAGTCGTTGTCCTTCGGCAGATACAGACCGGCATATGTGTTGAACACGCTGCCGAAAGCGCCGAGCAGCACGGCGATCAGACCCATCAGCGCAAAATACAGCCAGTCCATACCCACTGCAAGCAGCGGGGCGCATAAATTTGCGGACAGAAAAGTAAAGATTCCGCCCAGCAGTCCGAAAACCAGTAAAATGAACAAAAGGAAAAACATAGCGGTTGAAGCTTTGGAACGAGCCCTGTTCTTTTTTGCGTCGTAAAAATAGACCTGAAAAATTTCAAGGAATTGCTTCTTCAGCAAAAGTTTCAGCATGATTCTCCCTCCAATTCCAAGAATACATCCTCCAGAGAATCATCGCCTTTGACCGCCTCCATGGTACCGGAGCGAATCAGTTTTCCGCCCTTGATGATCGCCACCTTATCGCAGAGCTTTTCCGCCACCTCCAGCACATGGGTGGAGAAGAAAATCGCGCCGCCCGCATCGCAGACCTCACGCATCATCCCTTTCAAGAGGTGAGATGCCTTCGGGTCAAGTCCGACAAAGGGCTCATCCATGAGGATCAGTTTTGGCTGATGCAGCCATGCGGAGATAATTGCCAGCTTCTGCTTCATGCCGTGGGAATAGGCGGCGATGGGCTGCGCCAGATCTCCTGTCAGTTCAAAAAGATCTCCGTATTTACGGATACGCGTCTGTCGCTCTTCGGCGCTGACATCAAAAATATCCGCGATGAAATTCAGATATCTGATTCCCGTCATGTAATCGTACAGATCGGGATTATCGGGGATGTAGGCAAAACTACGCTTGCACTCCAACGGCTGTGTACGAATGGATTTGCCGTCAATATAAATTTCTCCTGTGTCGAATTGCAAAATGCCTGCCACGGATTTCAGCGTCGTTGTCTTACCGGCACCGTTATGACCGATAAAACCATAAATTTCTCCGGGGGTAATGTGCAGATTCAAATCGTCGACAGCCTTCTTTTCCCCATATTTTTTTGACAAATGTTCAATCTTCAGCATATTTTTCTCCTTTTTCGCAGCACTTTCATGCTTTATCAGATACGGTTTTCATAATTTTCTCAGAATATATTTCAAGCATCGCACCGGTGTGCAGGCAGGTCAGGCGATCTCCCAAGCGAGGCTTCATTTTTTCATACGCTTTTTTACCTGTACAGTGACAGGTATAGTAAGACGATTTAACTTCTGCCAATGCGGCGGCAACACCCGCGATGTATTCCCAGCTTTCATAATGCTTCCCCATCGGTTCATAAAGGTGCATTCCGCCGATCACTGCGGTCGGATCTTCCCCGGTGATTGCTTTTACCCGACGAACGATATTTACAATACCGGTATGAGCGCATCCGCAGATCAGAATCCGACTGTCGCCGGATGTGATCATGAGATTCTGTTCATGACAAAAATCATCCGGGATTATTCTCCCGTTTCTTTTCATAAACAGATTGCCGTCCGATCCCGGCAGCGGGAATTTTCCGGATACTTCGGAAAACAGCATGATCTCATCATCAATCGCATGAATTTCATCGGTAAATATAAATCGGTCTGCGGACGGAAGTGCCCTGTCTATTCCGACATAGAAAGGAATCCCGAGGACTTTGGCATAGTGCGCTTCCATAGTCTGCGGACGAAGATAAATCTTTGCTTTTCGATTCTTTGCCAAGAAATATTTCAGCCCGCCGCAGTGATCGACATGACCGTGCGAAATCACGGCAATGTCAATATCGGCAATATCCACCCCGAGCGCGTCGGCATTTTTCAAAAAGAGGTCGTTCGGACCCATATCAAAAAGGATTTTATGATTTTCCGTCTCCGCATACAGAGAAAGCCCGTGCTTGCATTTCAGTTTTGACGACTCCGTCGTGTTTTCCAGCAGTACGGCGATTTTTACCATAATTGCCGCCTCTCAATCTGTTTCATTCCGCTTCTCCCCCCCG
The DNA here is from genome assembly GCA_937892405.1 of uncultured Clostridia bacterium. Classification (GTDB taxonomy): domain Bacteria; phylum Bacillota; class Clostridia; order Oscillospirales; family CAG-272; genus UBA1740. The sequence goes on along the minus strand of CALAFS010000122.1, from coordinate 12,010 downwards.
AAGCCGGTTCAGATTTTCCAAAACAAACGGGCTGTTTACGGAGATGCGTCCCAGCGTTGAACATCCATCTATCTGCCCGCAGTCGGCACAGGTATCTAATCCCTTTTCCCGGACGCAGTTATGTATGGGACAGAGCTTGTCACAAAATGGTGTTTTTGCACCGTCGATCCGACAGCCGGTGCAGTTGATCATTTCCGGCGTGATCGGCACGCCGTTGAGCTTTGTCCAAAGCGCGGCGGTTTTCTCTCGCAGGGCGTCGTTGTTTGTAATCGTTGCGATTCTGGCGTCGCACCTTTCGCAGTCCAGTCCGCAACAGCCGATCAGTTGATTTGTACTCTTCATGGTTGCCTCCGCAAATCAGAATTTATATATATTAAAACACTTGAATTTTTATTTCAATCCCCTTTTGCCAAAGGATTTTTCGGAAGGGTTCTTGTAAGTATCAAGGTATAGGCGACCGTTATAACAATCAGAATTGCGAGATGAAGCAACTGCATTTCCGTAGTAAGGCTCGTGTCATTTGCAAAAGTGCCGAGCGTATTGATGGCGGAATGAACGATGATGCAAGGAAACAGGCTCCCGCCGCGATAAAAAATCGTGACAAGCAGAAAGCCGACCGCGATCGCAAAGACGATCTGACACAGATTGCTTATCAGATTCATACCGCTGCCGTTAAAAAGGTTAATGACATGCCCGATACCGAAGGTTATACTTGAGATGACAATGGCAGATCTGACATTATCCTTTGCGATAGCAACAAACAAAAGCCCCCGGAAGATCACTTCCTCCAAGAATCCGACGCAAAGCATGCACACAACACGGCAAACCGTTTCCGCTGGTGAGTAATTGAGGGCGACGCCGTTCCAAAGATTCCCCGATGCCAAAACGACAAGCGGTACATAAAAAAGAAAGCGCCATGTCGGAACGGGAGATTTACAAAGTCCATACCGATTCTGCAAACGGTTCTTCAGGATAAAGACTAACAGAACAATTGTCTGCAAAATGCAGAAAAGCGCACTTGCCGAATATTCGATCCCGATGATTTTACCCAGCGGATTGGCAAGGGATTGCAAAACGCAATAAACCACGATCCACACAATCGAAAAAGCCAACTCGCTTCTCTCATACAATTTTTTCATTTTATTTTCTCCTATACTGTACTATCGGCAGCGCGATCTCCGGTGTTGCAATGCTGTCGATTATCTTTTCTGCCTTATAATTTGCCGTCAAAATAGCGTTCTTTTCCCCAAAAGCCGGGCATTAGTTCTTTGAGGGTAACGGTTCTTCCGCTTTCATAATCCACCATGATTTCCGCGTTCTCGTTTTCCTCGTTCAGTTGATACAGAAACTCACGGCACGCACCGCACGGCATCCCGCTCCCACCGCCAAACGGAGCCCTGTCCCGAAAGGCGATCAGTCTTTTTATTCGCGTCTGACCGCTGCTTACATACATATTCAATGCGGCGACCCGTTCGGCGCACAGGTTCATTACCCCACTGCACGCCTCTATGCAAAAGCCCGTAAAGATCGTTCCGTCCTCGCTTTCCAAAGCGCATACCACATGATGCGCCAGGATAAAAGGGCTTACATCTTCGGGATGATATTCTTTTTCCGCCCTATGATAGAGCTTTTCCCATATATCCATGATGATCTTTACCCTTTAACAGTCTCACCGAGTGTCATGACAGAACAACCCTTGCTCTCATAATAGGCAAACATCTCCGGCAATTTCTTTTTATCATAACTTGTGATGCAATCCGACAGCACATGAACGGTATAGCCGCTCTTTGTCATATTGAAACAGGTGGACTTGATACAAGCCGCGGCGTCTGCGCCGATAATATAAAATTCGGTAATGCCGTATTCCCGAATGAATGCGGCGAACGCCTCACTTGTCAGTGCATTGCTTTTTGACTTTATGAAGATATGGTCGGATACCACTTTCATCTCCGGCACGAGCTCTGCACCGTGTGTCCCGGGTTTGAAGGTTCTTGTCCCGTCGGACAGATTGTTATGCTGAATGTAAACGATGTGCAATCCTTTTTTGACTGCCAGATCAATCGCTTCATTGACTTTTTCGATGATTTCTCTGTAATTTTTCGTAATGTCGTTTTGAAGGTCGATGACGACCAATGCGCTGTTTTTCATCATATGTTACTCCATAAATTTTATTTTTCCAATGCCGTCGGTTCGGTACCGATTTCCGATCGGATCGTTGTTACATGTGTTTGACAGGTCTCATCGGGCAGTATTGCATCAAGAAACGCATCGACATACCGGACGGTGTCTTCATTGACCGTTTGACTGTCTTTTTTCCGGATAACCGTCATATGCCCATCGCTCCCTTTCTCCCCGATCAGCCGAAAGGTGACGGGAACATCGGACAGTTCGCCGCGATGCGCATACAGAGCACAGCCGTCGGGGGTCACTTCCCTGTCCTCGCTCCCTTGCAGAACAAGCGTCGGTACATTGGCGCGGGAAAGTCCCGCTATGGCGGTCGGATTGCATTCTCTGCCGAACAGAATGTGCTGTGTCGGCAGGATCAGAGCGCACAAAAGCTTTCCGCCTTTCCGATTTCTTCCGATCGCCTCCGCGATCATAGCCTCACGAGGGGAGGAAAACGGCGCATAGGCGACGATTCCGGTCACCGGCTTGTTATGCCGCAATGCACAGACAGCATAGGCACCCATACTGTGCCCCATCAGAATGACGGGAAGTGAACCGTCATCTATAAAATCAAGTGCGTTTTTCAGATCGGTTACCGCCTGCGGAAAGCCGTAAAAATGCCCGGAACTCCCCGGGTAGCCGCTGTATTCAAAGGCGAACACCTTATATCCCTGTGCGGCAAAGTGATGAATTTCCGGTAGATAATACCCGATTCCGGTTCCCATTCCATGGGCAAAAACAATAAGACCGCGCGTTCCCGACTCGTTCCAGAGATAACCGGCAAGACGGTTTCTGCCACTCGGAAAAATCACCTTGCGCCCGTCGGACGATGGCTTTATTTTTTTGTATGGCTTGAACATCGCGGCATTGACAAAGAAGGCAATGCAGAAATAGCCTACAAGCAAAATCAAAGGCAAGAAAAACAAGAATATCATCGGTCGCGCCCCTCTTTTCGATAGGTACATGTATCGGTCTGCTTTTTTGAAACTGTGATATAAATATTGTCGGGAAGCAGTGTCCCTGTTTTCCATATATCTTCAAAATCTTCCGTGGTCAACATACGGTTGTATTGTTCATCCGACACATTGGCATTTTCCGCAAGAGAGTCCGCGAGATATATGTACTCCTCGTCATAGCCGACAACAACCGCATAGTGCGTATCCTCCGGTATCCGGAGAAATACGATGATCGGATTCCCCTCTGTCAAGCGCCGCTTCAATGTGGCAACGCATCCGTGAAAGGCTTTTGCCCGATAGCCGTGCTGCGCAAAAACATCCGTGATGCTGTTTGCCGAAGTGAAGCCAACCGGTCGTTTTAGTTTCAAAAACACCTCTTCGCCGTTCGTTTCTTCCCCGAAGTGCCGCAGAAGATAAGCGGTAGCATAAGCCGCGCATTTTCCGTCGGTCTGATAATCAATATGATTTGACTCGGCTTTGCAAAAGAATGCGGGCGGATAATCAAAGGATTCTGCTTCATCCTTCGGCGGACTTACGGATACAAGAAAACCGACAGACACGGCAATGGACAGTATGATGACAACGCTCCCGGCGATCTGACATATGTTTCGTATCCGCATGGTTTTTGTCCCCGACTTCCCGGCAAAGTGATTGCGTTTTCTCCCTGCAAATCCTAATTTCGGCTTGTGTTTTTCTGAAAAACAGACGCAGTACAAACCGGGTCTGCGGTCTGCACTGCGTCTTAAGCGTCTGGCATTTTGATTTCTTCAATTTTCCCGCCCTTAAAGCGGATTACACAAGCGCATTTGCACTTCGGACAGAACAGAGGAAAATCCTCCAGTACCGTATGCGGTCGTACCTGTGTCCTTGTTTTTCCGCCGCATTTCGGGCAACGGAGCCATTCTGTTTTTTGGGAGTCTTCCATTCAATCTCCTCCTTGTTCCTGACAACTCTGGCGTCTGAGAAGCTGTTCATTGATCTGTGTCGCCGTCCGGATGCTCCGACCGAAGCCGACCAGATGCCAAAGAATTTTCGCCGCCAGAATAAAACCGGCATAAATGATCCCATCCAGCGGTCCGTACCAAAATTCCCAATGGTGCGCAAGGGGGAGCAAAACTGCCTCCAAAAGAACCGTATGCAGTATCGTGCGGATCCACCAGCCCCTAAAGGTCAGTTCCGACCCGGAATAATAAACGATCAATGTAGCCATGCACACCAAGGTGAAGAGGATACATCTGCCAAAAAAAGAAACCACCGGCAATTCGGAAGAGGGATTGAACATCAGACACATAAAAAAGGTGCTGAGCATAATGATTCCGTAGACCACCACAAAGCGGTTTAGCCAAAAGACGATTTTTTTCATAAGTACCTCCTACACCCCGAGCAGCCGCTTCAACTCGCCGACATACTGTCGGGAAATGATCACTTTTTCGTTATTCGTCAGCGTCGCCTCAAACCGTCCGGATACAGTGGGGCGGACATGCCGGATCTTGTCTGCATTCAGGATCATGGACTTACTGCATCGGAAAAGCATGGAGCTTCGACACAATTCTTCAAATTCATATAACTTTTGTCGGCACTTGAACACGGATTTCTCGCAATACAAAAAAGAGCACCCATCCACGACCTCAAAGTAATAAACATCACTGAGTTTCAGCCGATAAACTTTTTCTTCCGTAAAGGCGCTGACGGAAACTTCTCCGGCGGTCACCGCACGGATTGCTTCCACCCATTTCTCCTGTGTGTCATAACAACGAACAATCACTTCTTCCTCTTTGTCCCGGGGGACCTGTTCCAGAGACACCTTCATGTCCACACCTCCTTTCGGTTCCGAAATGAAATATTATTTTAGCACAAAATGGTTTCCATATCTATACCGGAGACTATAAGTTGTGAAAATCAGGGGGTAAGTTGCTTTTTATCCTCCCGCGCTGCCAATATCGCCCCCCTGTACGCCTGTTCCAAATGGGAATTGATGACCTCTTCCTCGTATTTCAATGAGTTGTTGGCGATGATACTTGCATATCCGTGAGCAAAAAGAAAAACCGTCAGAAAAACCTTTTTTGTCTCTTCCATGCCGATGCCCAAAGTCCCTTGCATAGCCGAAAGGACGGGGATAAGCTCCTCGGCGTCTATCAGCTCAAGCATTGTACTTCCGTTAAAATAATCCGATTGGAAAAGAAAGCGGAATAAATGCGGCTCTTCGATCGCAAAACGGATATAATTCATTCCGATTCCGAGCATAGCGCCTTTTTGCGGGCAGGTTATCTTCATCAGATATTCCGAATGATAGCGGTCTGCCTTCTCATAGACCGCTCTTTTCAATTCGCCTATCGTTGCGAAATGATACATAACGGGCTGTGTGGAACAATTCAGCTTTTCCGATACGGTTCTTGCGTTGATGTTCTCTGCTCCCGTTTCACGGGCGATCGCAAAGGCGGCATCAACGATCATTTCTTTTGTGACTTTTACTTTCGCCGGCATATTGATACCTCCGAAATATAACTTGAGTTATACATAACATGTATTATACATCATCAAAAAGGATTTGTCAATACCCGAAAGCAAAATTCAAAACTTTTATAATACCTCGTTTATTTCTATAAAAACAGTATCATTTTTATTTTATTCTTTTTTCTCTGCCCTTCTTTTTCTTTTTATTTTCGAAAAATCTACATAAAAAGCCGAACAACAGTTCCGATCTGCATCCAAGGTCACCTTGGATGCGGATCGTTCTCCGTTGTTCGGTCCGTCTGCTTTTTTTGAAATTACTTCATATGCGCGATCTGCTCGAGCAAAATCTTTTCTGCGTAGCCGCAGGCGCGCTCGACAGAGCCTTGCTCAAAAGGATTTGCCAGATTGGCATAGCGCAGCGTCTCCAGATAGCTGCGGCTGCCGCCGGTCTTACAGAGCTTGAGATAATCCTTCCATGCGATGGACTTATCCTCGGCATACTTCTTCTTGAACTCCATCGCTCCCATCGTCGTGAGTGTATAGTTGATGTAATAGAAGGGATAGAGATAAATGTGCAATTTATGATACCAGTAACCGCCGCGCTCCATAAAAGCGTCGTTTTCATAGCGGCGCCACGGCATGTACTTCTCTTCCAGCAGATGCCACTGATAGGTCCGCTCCTTTGGCGTCAGTTCGGGATGTGCATAGCAGATGTGCTGGAATTCGTCCACTGCCACGCCGAAAGGCACGAAGGTCAGCGCCTCCTGCAAATGTGCGAAGCGGAATTTGTCCGCCTGATCACCGAAGAACCACTCGGCATACGGGTAAGCGAACTGCTCCATAGACATGGAATGGATCTCGGCAATATCGGTCGATTCGCTGTAATAGTCGGAGATCGGCTGACTGCGCATTGCCATATATCCCGCAAAGGCATGCCCTAATTCATGCGTCAACACCTGCATATCAAAGATCGTGTGATTGAAGCAAGAGAACACAAAAGGAGCTTTCAGACTGGGCAGGCTCGTCATATAACCCGTGGATGCCTTCCCCGGCTTATTCTGCAGGTCCATCAGCTCATGGTCGATCATAAAGTCGATAAATTCACCGGTCTCGGGACTGATTTCGTGATACATTTTCTGCGCGGTTCTGACCATGAAGGCATCATCGCCCGCCGGCTCGGCGTTGCCGTCCGGGAACACCATCTTTTCATCGTAGCACATGACATGGTCGATGCCGAGGCGCTTTGCCTGCGCGTCATAGAGCTTCTGACACAGCGGCACGAGAAAAGCGCGTACCTGCTCGCGGAAGGATGCAACCTCCTTTTCGCCGTAGTCGGTGCGTCCCTGCTCAAGATAACCGACGGGAATGTAATTTTCATAGCCGAGATTTCTGCCTATCTCGTTGCGGATACGGATCAGCTCATCCCAGATTTCTTCCAGTCTCGGCTCATTGCTCTCATAGAACTTGGAATATGCCTTCACGGCGGCGGCACGCGTCGCACGATCGGGATGTTCAAAATACTTCTGCACCCCGTAGAGGTTCAGCGTCTTGCCGTCAAAAGGAATCTCGGCGGTCGCCATGATCTTCTGATACTCATTGGTCAGGCGGCTCTCCTGCTGACGCAGAGGAATGTTTGCCTCGCAGTACAGCTTCTTCTGTAAGTCTACGGAGACAAAATACTGCTTGCCGAGTTCCCGTTCAATGTCCGCGCGGAAGGGGCCCGACGCGATCGCCTCACTGAGCGCGACTTCGGCGCCGCTGAGCGTGGGGAGTGTGTCCTGCAGATAATTGACCTCTGCTTCATAAAATTCGTCACGCGTATCAAGTGTATGGCGGATGTGCGCGATGGAATACTGTGTAGACAGCTCGCAGTTCTCACGGTCGATCTCAAACATCAGTTTGCGCAGTGCATCATAGCTTTCCGCATGCTCGGCAGCATCCTTCCAGGCGGCAAGCTTTTCGCGGCGCGCCTCCAGATCGGGGCGCTTGTATTCCAGTGTTGAAAATTTGTAATTTTCCATAGCGTTTCTTATTCTCCTCTCATGATCGGCACGAGATCTGCCACATCTTCTGCTTTTTGTGTTTAATTATAGCATAACTCTCCGATTTTTTCAATAGTTTTCCGCTCTTGAAATTTACTCCAGCATAATGCTCTTGACGGAAAGTCTTTTTATACCACGGGAATAAAGATACATCACAAGCTCGTAGACAAGCACAAACATGATCAGCGTAATCATAAGTGCCTCGAAATCGAAGCTGTATTCCGGTACATTCCCGACATCCGCAAACACTACGGATACCATCAGCTTAAGCAATCCGTATTGATATACCGTGCCGATGGCAAACCCAAGATAGGAAAACGGGCGGTAAGCACCCAATATGTAACGACTGCAAGTCGCATCGTCATAGCCGAACACACGCATCATAGCGATCGTCTTTGTGTTCCCCCTGACAACACTCGAAAGAGAAAGAAACAGCGTCACAAATGCGAGAATCAGTCCAATGGACAGCACCATAGCGGCAAAGGTTTCACTTGCGAGTTCGGTCATCGAAAAAGACATCTGCACCATTGCCGAAAAGCAGAATGCCGAAAATGCGACAAAGAAAACAAGCGACTTTCTGCTTCTGAGCGTCAGCCCCCGCAGGTCCTTCAAAAAAGGCGTATCTTCTTTTCCGTCCCTGCCGATTCTGACTTTGAGATTCTGCTTTTCACGAAGCAGGTCAAGCACGGGGCTTTTCAGCTTCAGATAAGCAAACCACACCGATATGGCGATAAAAGCAATCGTCGGCGCGCCGATCAAAGCAAAGGTCAGAAGCGGATGAAATTGCACTTTGAGTTCGGGGATCAGAGCTTGTGAATTCGGCGCTTGTTTTTGATAAAATGTCGGAAGGTAAAGATATCCTGTTATATAGCCGACAATGCAACCGAAAAATACAGAAAGCCCGAAGATCCAAAAATGTTTTGCGATTCTGATATCGGAATAGCCCAGCGCTTTGAGAATGCCGAGCTCCTTCCCGTGTGTGCCGATATAGTTTTTCACATAAAATAACAGCATAACGACGGAAGTTGCAATCAGGCAGCCGCCAGAAACGCCGGCAACCACTTTTCCCATAAGTACCTGTGCGTGATACATCACCATTCCCGCTTCGGTTGTTATCTCATCTTTGATTGCCGCAAGGTCAATATTGTAACTCAGAAACAGCGTACAGACAAAAACAGCGCAACACGCAATAATGGCAATTCCGAACAGCTTGACAGTATCCTTGAATCCGATTACCATAGCATTACCACCCGATCTCGTAAGCGGTTTTCTGCGCCGTGTTGACGGTGATCTCTGCGATATTCCCGCTGTTCATTCTGATTACCGTATCCGCAATCTCCGCAATATTAGCGTTGTGCGTAACCATGATGACGGTAAAGCCGTACGCTTTATGTAATTTGCAGATATAGTCAAGGACCTGCCGCCCGGTCTTTTCGTCAAGCGCGCCTGTCGGCTCGTCCAAAAACAGAACCTTCGGCTTTTTCGCAAGTGCACGGGCAACCGACACCCGCTGTTGTTCACCGCCGGAAAGCTCGGACGGGTATTTTTTCATTTTATCATCAAGTCCCACTGCCTTGATAATTTCCCTGTAATCGGCATTTTCCGCAAGATCTGCGCCCATACGGACATTCTTTTCCACTGTCATATCGGGGAGAAGATAATACTGCTGAAAAATAAAACCGATATTGTCTTTACGAAACCTTGTGAGTGTCTTATCGGAAAACTCCGTGATATTCATGCCGTCGTATTCGATACTTCCGCCATCCACCCGTTCGAGTCCCGACAGACAATTCAAAAGCGTTGATTTTCCCGAGCCCGACGCTCCAAAGATCACGGTAAAATCACCGTCCGCGATTTGCAGGTCAATTCCCTTTAACACTTCTGTTCTGCTCTCACCGGATCCGTAGGTTTTTCTGATTCCTTTCGCTTCAATCATTACCTGCACCTCCGCTTTCATACCGGCATTTCAGTCCTCTATAACCGTCGGTCAGCGCCCGACTGATAAATGCTTCGTCCCAATCGAGATAGTTTGTGGCGATCATCGACGCAATACCGTGCGTAAACGCCCACATTTCAAGATAAAATAATTTTGCTTCTTCCTTGTCAATATTCACCTGCTTACAGATCAAACCTATCAATGCGTTCATTTCTTCGGGATTCTCTTTGACAGATTCCTGTGAACGATCACGCATAAAAAGCAGTTTGAACAGCTCTTTTTCCTCTTTGGCAAAACGGATATACGCCATTCCGCTTGCTTTGTAGGGTACATATTTGCCGCTTGCCGTTTCTTCCCTTCTGTAAGTCTGATAAAGGTCGTTTGCCGCTTTAATAATTGCCTCCTGGACTTCCCCCATGTTGCTGAAATGGCTGAACACCGGTCGCGATGATGTACCGAGTTTCTCTCCCAATGCGCGGGTGGAAACGGCAGCGAAGCCCTTTTCCCTCGTCAAATCGAGTGCGGCTTTTACAATTTCGTCCTTTGTAAACAAAAAATCTCTCGGCATATGAAATCCTCTCCATAAAGTGACGCATGTAGCGTTACGACTGTAATTTTATTATACACCGATTTATTCCGTTTGTCAATACAGTTGTACCGATCGTTTATCTTTTTTTATGTTCTCTGCTCATGAAAAAAAGATCATTGTCCGTTTTATGGGATCGTGGTCTTGTTAGATGTATGTTTTGCGTGCACAAATAAAAGAAGTGCTTTTTCATGATTGGTCAGGGCGATCTGACGCTTCTCGTCATTCTTGACATTGCGCTGCTCCGAGATGTTCTGAACCCGAAGAAACACTTTGCCCGGAACGATCCGCAAATCCTCAAGCTGCTCTGAAGAATTCACCGGAGACAGAAAAAAGGCGGAACCGAGGTTCCGTCTTTTTTCGTTTGGTATGGGACAGATCAAAATTCGTCGCGCCAGCCTTCAAAGGAGCCGGAGATAACTTCATCACCGCTGGTGGTGAGGACATCCGCGACGGAGATGAGAATGGTTTCCATAACAGGAGGAAGATAGTCTTTTTTCATTTTGTCCATCGGGTTTCCGCAAGGCGGAAATCTCCTTTCTGTGATTGGTTTTTGTCGTTTTTTTGATTTGCTGATTTGGATTATATTATTACTTTTTCTCGTATTTTGTGAGGAAGCAGGTACCTCTCCCCCATTTTTTTACTTCTCGTCCTGAATGCGAACAGTTACTTCAGCACCGGCGCTTCCTGTACAGCCGTCTACGGTGTGCGTCGTACCTGCGGTTACAGCCGAGGCAGCACCTGTCGGAGCGTATGTGAACACATAGTCCGCCCGCGGTGTCGTTTTCGTCGTATCGTCACTCTCAGCAAGGCACCGGAATGTCCATCCATCAAGGAAGGAAGTGGTCGTCCCCCATGCGTTGATGGTGTCGGTCAGACCGGTATTGTTTCCGCCCTTCTGATTGGTTGCCGTGTGCATACCGAAGACATACGCCTCCGCGTCCGGGAAAGCCGCGGTCATAGAAGTAAACATAGAAGGCAGATAATTCTTTATCAGATAACTTGTTTTTGCGTTGACGCCGACATAGAAACTGACAAAAACAAGTTTGCGTCCGGTGGTCTTCTCCATCAGCGGAACGGCAATGTAACCGACATCGGTATTCGGGAGAGCCGCCAATGCCTCGCCCACCTGTTCATAAATGTCTTTTCTCCACAGCACGGCATAGCCCAAGCCGCCGTTATCTCCACGGGAGGTCTTGTAGTTAACCTGTCCCCAGGTTTCTTCCGCTCCGTCGGGGAGATCCACCGGCTGAGATCCCTGATAAAAAGCAACATCCGCCTCCGACAGCGATGCCAGCCAGCCGGCAAACTCGGAATCGGAAAGATACTTGTTCTGACCGCCCGTTACATCCAGACGGATCTGTACGACGCGGACATCTGTCGGTCCTTCGGCCACAGGTTCCCATGTAGCGTATACATCCATATCCGCATTCACGGCGCTGAAATCCTTATCCCATCCGGTGAAGCGATAACCTTCTCTCGAGGGGTTATCGGGAGCGATCGCCGCCTTTCCTGCCGCAACCTGTACGGTGGAAAGAAGAGTTTCTTCCCCGCTCACCGCAAAGAATCGTACGGTGTACGCCTTGACATAAACGGTGCGGACGGTCAGATCGGAGGTCACGGCATCAAACGCCGTATCCCAATGGTCAAAGAGAAATCCAGGAAGTACGGGCGCGGTGGGTGCCGTTGCCGCCATGCCGTCGTTGACGGTTACGATGGCGAGAGTCTCGCCGTCCTTACCAAGGAAGGTCACGGTATGCGTGGTAACTTCTTCATAGCGGGCATGCACAGTCAGATTTCCGGAAACGGAAGAGAAATCCGCATCCCAACCGACAAACCGCCAGCCGGGAAGTTCGGGCGCCTCGGGCGC
>CALAFS010000121.1 GCA_937892405.1 uncultured Clostridia bacterium | reverse complement strand
TCTGCGGAATTTTCGGGAAAATTTTTTCCCCTTTTCGCTTGCAATTTTTTTCGATTTGTGCTATAATATCCTCATCAATGCGTAACAGAAATGTGTAAGTCCGATTGATTTCGGGCTTGCACATTTTTTATTGCGTGAAAGTAAAAGTCGGCTATATAGGTAAGTTCTCGTGTTTCACGCACGAATTTCCCTCAAAACGGGCGCCCGACCCCGTTTTGGTTTCCTTCGGAAACATCAGGAAATTCAAAGCCTTTTATATAGAGTTGCCTGTGAAAGTAAAAGTCTGCTATATAGGAACGCTCTCGTGTTTCACGCACGAACTTTTTATTTACTGTTTTTGGAGGAGGTTATGATGGAGGACATCAGACAAAACAAAATGGCGGTAGAACCGCTCGGAAAGTTATTTTGGAAAATGGGACTGCCCATGATCGTGTCGATGGTATTACAGGCGCTTTACAATGTGGTAGACAGCATTTTTGTCGCCAACATGGAGGGGACGGGCGCCCTTGCCAATGAGGCGCTGACTTATGCTTTCCCGATTCAGATTCTGATTATCGCGATCGGTGTCGGTACGGGCGTCGGTCTGAATGCCCTGCTTTCGAGGAGCCTTGGCGAACGGGACAGGGAAAAGGTCGGAAGAATTGCAGGGAACGGCATTTTTCTGGCACTTGTCATTTACCTTGTGTTTTTGCTTTTCGGACTGTTCGGCTCGCGGTGGTTTTTGTCCCTTTTTACAAAGGATGCGCAGGTGGCAGAGATGGGGAGCGAGTACCTGACGATTTGCAGCAGTCTTTCTCTCGGTGCGATCGGCTTTGCCATCTATGAGAGATTTTTGCAGGCGACGGGTAAGACGCTGTATTCGACCATCGCACAGATCTCGGGTGCCGTGACGAACATCGTGTTCGACTATGTTTTTATTTTCCCGCTCGGTATGGGGGTTGCCGGTGCCGCATGGGCGACCGTCCTCGGACAGTTTGTCTCCCTTGCGATCGCCATGCTTCTGCACTACACGAAAAATAAGGAAATCGACGGCAATCCGAAGTATATCCGCCCCGATCTCGAGATCACGAAAGGCATTTATGCGATCGGTATTTCCGCCGCCGTGATGCAGGCACTCCTCTCGGTGATGATGGCGGGCATGAATATGATTCTCGGATCCGCGGGCGCGGATCCGACCGTCCTCGTCGGCTCCTTCGGCATCTATTATAAGATTCAGCAGATCGCCCTTTTTTCCTGTTTCGGACTCTCCAACACGATCATTACGATCCTGTCCTTCAACTACGGAATGAGAGATAAGACGCGCTCCCGTGAGTGTATCCGATACGGAATTCTCGACACCTTCCTTGTCACACTCGTGATTACCGCTTTGTTTGAGGTGATTGCGGGTCCTCTCTCGAGGCTCTTTGCCCTGTCAGGCGGTTCCACAGCCGAGCTGATTTCCGTGTGCGAGCGGGCGACGAGAATCGCGTCGATCGGCTATGTCTTCATGGGCTTCAGCGTGGCGGTGCAGGGTGTTTTGCAGGCATTAAGGTATGCGTTCCGCCCGTTTCTGACGGCGCTTTTACGCCTTGTCGTATTTGTGTTTCCCATCGCGTACCTTTTTACCCTGTCGCCCTCCGTTGTCGATATCGTCTGGTGGGCGTTCCCGATCTCGGAACTTTTGACCGCCGTCGTTTCCTTCTTTCTTCTGAAAGATGCGGTTCGGAAGAAAATCAACGGGCTCGAAGAAAAAATGCCGTCGGGCGACGCTTTGATTGTCACGATTTCGAGACAGCACGGGACGAGAGCCAAGAGAATCGGCAAGATGCTCGCCGAGAGACTGGGAATCCCGTTTTATGATAAAGAGTTGACCATGCTCGAGGCGAAGGAGAGAGGTCTCGGTCAAAAATATGCAAAGGCGACAGAGAAGGAAGAAGACGGCTACACCGCATATCTCTCCCTCGACGCCAATAGGGATTCCATCATCGCGCAAAGCGAGATCATCACGAAACTCGCAGAGTCGCAGTCCTTCGTGATGGTCGGCAGATGCGCGGATTACATTCTGCGAAATCACAGGAATCTTGTCACCGTATTTTTGTACGCGGACGAAGAATTCAGAATCCGGAAGGTGATGGAGATGTACGGTGACACAAGGACGGAAGCCGCCCTGAATATCAAAAGGTCGGACAAAGCACGCAGCACCTATTATTCCCTGATCGCCAACCGTGTATGGGGGGATAAAGAAAACTACGATCTGTCCGTCGACGCCGACGATACCGAGGAAAATATCGTGAATCGGATCATCGCATATATTCATGCACGCGCCGAAAAAGTCTGACCCGGCGACCGTCTCGGGTCACATCACGCAAAAAGGCTCGCGGAAATTTCCGCGAGCCTTTTTGTATCCTGAGGGAAGAATTACTTCACGCTCTTGACGATGTCTCTGATTTCTTTCGCACGGGTAAGAGTCAAAGGAAGGACAAGGCAGTTGCCCTTGGCATAGCCGGTGTCTTCCAGAGCCTTCTGGAATTCCTTCGCGTCTTCGTTCGAAGATACATCTTCGATGAATCCTCTGATGGTCGCGCTGTCGTCATACGCTTTCTTCATGTCCTCGGTGGACTTGAACTCAACGATGAGAGCGGAAGAAAGAGTGCCTTTCTTGGTGAGAAGGTGAAGGTTGACGGCGAGGTCGTCCTTCTCCATTTCTTCTTTGATGCTCTGCGACATGGATTCGAGGTCGGCGTTCTCTTCATAGCCTTCTTTTTCAAACGCGCTCTTCAGTGCATTGTACTTCGAGCAGCTGGCAAGAGAAAGAACTGCCATCACGAGGACGAGGACAAGGCTGAGGACTTTCAGGGACTTTTTCATGGTGTGTTTCTCCTTATGTAATTTTGTTTTTTGCCCGATGGGTCCCTCCCGATCGGTGCGTAAAACAGTATAGCATATCTCTTGAATTTTGACAAGATGTTACTTTTTGCAAAAATATTTCTGCTGTATAAATTTTTGCAAATCGTCTACATTTGTAAAAACAAGGTAAGAAACGGCGTTCAAAAACAGAGATTTTGTGTCCGGGATATGAAAAATCTCTGTCCGACGATCCCACATGCCGCCCGCCACGCGGAAGAGCACGGACGGGGGACAAGAGAGCTACTTCATGCCTTCGGTACGGAGAATCTCTCCCTCCGGCGTGATCCACAGCACCTCGGCACCGAGGCGCCCGGCGAGGGCACGCCCCTCTTCGTAGGGCATACAGAAGAGCGCGGTCGAGAGCGCATCGGCGACACCGCTGTCCGCTGCCATGACCGACACGGAGGCAAAGTGCGAGGCGGGCGCAAGGGTGGTTTTGTCGATGATATGGTGATAACGCACGCCCCCTACCGTGACATACCGCTCATAGTCACCCGAGGTGACGAAAGAGGTGTCCGAGAGGGAGACCGTCGCGGCGAAGCCGTCCCCGCGCGGGTTGCGGATCCCGGTAGAGAAGGGGGAGCCGTCGGGACGCGCACCGAGAATCACGAGGTTGCCGCCCGCATTGATGACATAAGAGTCCGCACCCCGCGCGCGGAGAAGCTCGGCGGCGCGTGCGGTGGCATAGCCCTTTCCCATCGCACCGACATCGAGAGATGCCGCGGGATCGGTGAGACGCACGGTTCCCGCCGCGCGGTCGATCTCCAGCGCGTCGATCGAGGTGTGGAGATTCGCCGCGGCGAGCGCCTCTTCGGACGGTGGGAGAGCGTCGGCGTCACCGTCAGACACCCGCTCGCGGAAATCATGCCAGAGCGTGAGCACAGACCCCATCGCGATATTGACATAGCCGTCGGTGGTTTCGTACATCTCTTTTGCGAAGAGGAGAAAATCAATGAGCCTTTCGTCGACTGCGAGCGGCTCACCTCCCGCCATGCGGTTGACTGTCGCGAGGTTTGTGATCCCTTCGTATTCATGATAAATATCGAAGAGTTCATGATAAGTACCGAGAAGCGCCGCGGCGGCATCGGCGTTCGCCGAGAAGTCCGCGTCACTCTCCGCACGGTAGGAGGAGATCTCCGTCACCGTGTCAAAGTAAGTATAATAGACTTTCTTTTTTCCTTTGCTCCCGCCGCGGCAGGAAACAAGGAAGGGCAGAGCAAGACAAAAAATCAAAAAGAGAGAAATGCCCTCATAAAGAGGAGAAAACCGTCGTTTCAAGCGACCTCCTTTCCGCCGCAAAGGCTTAGCGAATGAAGAACTTAGAAAATGCAGAACTTTGAAAATGCAGAATTAAGAATTATGAATTCAGAATTATTTACTCTCGCCGCAGGCGAATTTCACATACCGCAGGTATATTTCACGCGTGCAGCGCATTTCACCCGCCGAAGAAACAACATTCTGACGGTGATTTTCGTGTCTCTCGGCGGATTTCGTTGCGGGGTCCACGGTGCAGCCCGCCGTAGGGGCGACCAATGGTCGCCCGTGAAACGCGATGATTTTACCATGCCATTCGTCGAATAAATCACATTTTGACAACCTATATTTGCATATTATGCTGCTTTGCGGATTTGGGTGTAACGGGCGACCGATGGTCACCCCTACAAATCCCCCCAAGAATAAAGGTCAAAAAAACAGAAATCAAACGATCGTCCATTGCCTCATTCATAATTCTGAATTCTTCATTCTGCATTTCCCTATCTTGCGAGCGCGGCGGCTTTTTTCGTCGCGTTCTTGAATTCGGCGATGTCGATGGTACAACCGCTGTAAAGCGTGCTGTCTGCGGCGACCGTTTTTCCGTCCTTGTCCTCGGTTTGAATGTTACCGACACCGTCGCCGCTCATACCGACGGTAAAATTCGCGAAGGCTTTCGCCTGCAAGTACCACTCGGTTTTTCCGGCGGCAGACATGCCGTAGGATTCTTTTTGCTCGCGTTTGGTACCCTTATAGGTCTTTTCTCCGATTTTTCCGGTCTGGTCGAAGAGAATTTCCCCCTCCGCCGCGTCGAGCACTGTGCCGAGAATCTTTCCGTCTCCGTCAAGCGCCGTTGCCGCGAGGGTCGTGAAGATGACGGCGCGACCGTCTTTCTCTGCGCTCGCCGCCGTAGAATCCGAGGCGGTGGTGCGGAAGGCAAGCCCGAGCTTCGACGGTTCGGCGGCGAGGGTCGCTTTCTGCGTATCGTTCACTGCTTTTTTCACGGCGGAGAGCATGTCGCCGATCGCGATCGTGCAGGACGCCGCAAGGGTTTCATCTGCGGTATAGACTCCGCCGTTTTCTTCCTTTGTCGGAAGAAGGGAGAGGTCGCGCTTCGTCTTTCCGACAAGATAATCTTCAAAGGCGCGCACCTCGACGAACCATTCCGCCTTGGCACCGCCCGCCGCCATGCCATAGGCGTCGCCGAGCTCTGCCTTCGTCGCGAAGGTCAGGCTCTCGGTCGGGGGAAGCTCCCCGTCTTTGACGGAGATTTTGTCCTCCGAGACATCGATGCGGCAGGCGACGATTTTCCCCTCCGGAGAGAGGACGACCGCCGCGGTCGTGACCGTCATCGCCGCCGTCCCGTTCACGGACGCGTCGGGCGTGGCGACAGTCCCCATACCGAGGGTATAGGAGGTTTCTCCGCCGCAGGCGACAAGCGAGAGTGCGGTGCCGACGAGAAGAAGAAAAAGCAGAAATTTTTTCATAAGCCTTCCTTGTCTTTCCGGGAATCAAACTCCCCGAAAATTTCGTTTTCGGAAGGAACGCGCCACTGTGCGAAACACGCATGTGACAGAGCGGACACCCCACCATGTATAGCACACATTCGCGATAGGACAGACACATCCCCACCATTATACTCTGTTTTTCCCACTTTGTCAATGTTTATGCAGGAAGTCGGAAGCTCACGAAAAATCTTTTCTTCCAAAAATGCGTTCGATTAAAATTCTCAATACAAAAACAATTGCGAAAATAAAAAGCGTTCCGAAAACGCAAAAATGCAAATATAACATAGCAAAAGCCGCCATGCCGGTGCACGGCATGGCGGCTTTTCGGAAAAATCACTTCTTCACTTTCGTGCGGCACACCTCTTCAACCGAGGCGACGCCGTTGTGCCTGACAGGCACCCATTCCGCCTTTTTGAAAATAGCGGCAATGCACACAGGGATGTAAGAGAGCATGAAAAGCGGGAAGGTGAGGATCCCTTTGAGCTTTTTTCGCGTCGGTGCATGGATCTTATCCCATTCCGACAGAGTCGCCACAAGTCCGAAGAAGAGCACGAAGAGGTAGCACGCGGCGACGAGGATTCCCGTCTGTAACAGTGTCAAAAGGAAATCGCCCGTGATCGCGCCGAGGATCAGACAGACGGTATTCGCCGCGACGGCGAGCATCGAGAGAAAGTAGGCGGGCGCCATACTCATCGAGAAGTCGTAGCAGGTCAGAAATCTCTTTGAGAAGATTCCGCGGAGAAGGCGCATTCCGTACCGACGGAATACCTGTACGCCTCCCTGAATCCAGCGCGTGCGCTGACGGATGGAATCTTTGAGCGTTGCGGGCTGTTCATCGAAGAATTCCGCCGTCGGGCAGTACCCGATGACCTCTCCTTTCAGGGCGAGGTAGGAGGAGAGTTCGGCATCCTCGGTTAAGAGATGGAAGGGGAATCCTCCGCACTCTTCCTTGATCTCGCGGGAGAACAGATCCCCTGTCCCGCCGACAAAGCAGCAGGAGCCGAGCTTATGCCTTGATCCGTTCAGATAGCGGGAATCCCGCAAATACCAGAGTCCGCTGCCTGCGCTGAGCCAGCTTTCCCCGTAATTCTGCGTGTTGCGGTAGGAGGTGACGACGCGGTAGCCGTCCGAGTAGGTCTTGTTGATCTCGGTAAGAAAATCGGGCGTCACGAGATTATCCGCGTCGAAGACGATATAGGCGTCGTAGCGATCGGCGCCGTAGTCGCGGTCGATCGAGGAGAGAAGAAAGTCGAGGACATATCCCTTGCCGCGCTCTTTTGTATTGTGCCGCTCATAGACGACGGCACCGTGCGCCGCCGCGACGCGTGCAGTCTCGTCGGTGCAGTTGTCCGCGCCGACGAAGATGTCGAACATCTCCTGCGGGTAGTCCTGCGCCATGAGGCTGTCGATAAGGTTCGCGATGACGCCCTCTTCGTTCCTCGCCGCGATCAGCACGGCGTAGCGGTGGGGCACCGCCTCGCCTTTATGCGGCGGATCCTTTTTGAAAAGGGCGACGAATATATATAAGAACTGATTGAAGTAGCAAAGGGCGAACAGACCCGCAATCGCAAGATTGAGGATCATAAGTAGGGTGTGTATCGGCATGTGTTTCTCCGGTCTGCCGCAACAGCGGCGAAAATCAATAAAAACGGGAAACCGGCGAACGATAGAAAATTCAGAATTAAGAATTCAGAATGAAGAATTAAGAAAAGAATTCAGAGTTTTTTCCCGCCGCAGGTTTGGCTGAAAAATATCGCGTTTTCGGCAAATGAGAAATCCGTTGCCATGCGCGGTTTCTTTCCGGTTTCTTTCTATTGTAGCAGAAACTTCGTAAAAAAGAAAGGAATAAACTGAAAATTTATAATTTTTCATGTTTGGAAAGTGCTTCCCGCTCCGTTTTGACGCCCCGGATTTTTGAAAAACCGAATTTTCGCAAATCTTTATCGTTTTCAAAACATTTTTTATAAAAAACATGAGTTTTCAAAAGAGAATTTTACGTTTTCGCAAATTTAAAAGAATTTTCACAACAAAACCGCGTTTTCAAAACGATTTTCGCAACAAATTTCAAAACAAATTTGCGAAAAACTTGACTTTTTGTTTTGAAAACGGTATAATGAGAACAGAACAGCCTACAAAGGAGTTGTCATTATGCTGACGGAAGAATTGCAGGAGCTTGTCACCCGGATCCTTGAGCATCGGTGTGAAATGCAAAACATCGAACTGAAAAAAGCGGGCGGTGGCACACCGGAAAAACTTTATGATACGCTCTCGTCTTTCTCAAATCAGACGGGCGGCGGGGTTTTGGTATTCGGCATTGACGAAAAGCATGACTTTGCCGTCACCGGCGTATACGATGCACAGAATCTGCAAGTCAAGGTGACCGAGGCGGCGCTTCAGATGGAGCCGGTCGTGCGCCCCGTGTTTACGGTTGCGAAGTATCGGGAGAAGACGGTGGTCAGCGCGGAGATTGCAGAGTGCGATATCAATCAGAAGCCCTGCTATTACAAAGGTGCCGGGAAATTACGCGGATCCTATGTGCGTGTCGGTGAGGCGGATCTGCCGATGACAGAATATGAGATTTACAGCTACGAGGCATATAAAAAGAAAATCCGCGACGAGCTGCGGACGCCGGAGCGTGCCACGCTTGCGGATTTCAGCAAAAATGCGCTCGAAGAATACTTTGTAAGACTGAAAAAAGAAAAACCGCAGCTTTCTCAGATGGAGGAGGGGCGGATTCTGCGTCTTCAGGGTATGACAGACGGCGAGCATCCAACGGTCGCCGGGCTTTTGATTCTTTGTGACTATCCGCAGGCGTTTTTCCCGCAGCTCAGCGTGACGGCGATGGTGGTCGACGGCACCGAAATCGGTGTTGCCGGAGAGGGAGGAGAGCGCTTCATCGACAATCAACGCATAGAAGGCAACCTCCCGACCATGCTGGAAGAGACGATGCGCTTTGTACGGCGGAATATCCGTCATTCCACGGTGATTGATCCGAACGGAGAGAGAGCCGACCGTTCGGAATATCCGCTTGTTGCTGTGCGTGAAATCATTCTCAACGCGCTGATCCATCGGGATTACAGCGCTTATTCGGAGGACTCGCCGATCCGGGTGATTCTGTACCGTGACAGGCTGGAAGTGGAGAACCCCGGCGGACTTTACGGTCGGTTGACCATCGCCGATCTCGGAAAGGTGCCGGCGGACACGCGGAATCCCTTCCTTGCCGGAAGTCTTGAAGTGCTGATGAATACCGAAAACCGATTTTCCGGTATTCCCACTGTATATGCCGCGATGGAGGCAGCGGGACTTCGTCCGCCGGTATTTGAGAGTCGCCGCGGGAATTTCCGCGTGACGCTGTACCATGCGGCGGAGAAGCCCCCGGCGGAAAAGAAAAGCGATCTTTCCCCGCTCGAGGAGAAAATCCTTGCCTTTTGTGCCGAGCCGAAATCCAAAGAAGAGGTCGCCGAAATGCTCGGCATTTCGTCTGCATATTATGTCAAAACCAAATATCTCGGTGCTCTTGTTGAAAGCGGTCGGCTTCTTTTGACAATGCCGGAAAAACCGAGAAGTCGGTATCAGAAATTTTATACGCCAAAAAAGACTTGACAGCGCACGGCACGCGTGATATAATATCTTCTGTTACCCCTCTGACGGGCACCCGGTGCGAGAAGTCTTGCACGGGAGATTTTCCATTCTTTTTATGCCGCTTTCGCGGCGGAACGGAGACTTTCATGGGAATCGTGGAATTGATATTGCTTGCCGTCGCACTTTCGATGGACGCGTTCGCCGTCTCGGTATGCAAAGGACTTGCCACCGAAAAGGCGACATGGCGGCATATGGCGATCGTCGGCGCGTGGTTCGGCGGATTTCAGGCACTGATGCCCCTCATCGGATACTTCCTCGGATCGACTTTCGCGCAGTATATCACGGCATTTGACCATTGGGTCGCGTTTGCTCTGCTTGTGCTCATCGGCGGAAATATGATCCGCGAGTCTTTTTCAAAGGATGAGGAGGAGACAAGTTCCTCTCTTGCCTTCGGCGTCATGCTGACGATGGCGGTCGCGACGAGCATCGACGCTCTCGCGGTCGGGATCGCGATGGCGATGGAGCCGCCCGCCATTCACATTCTTCTCGCAATGCTCCTGATCGGCTGCGTGACCTTCCTCCTCTCCGCGATCGGCTTCAAGGTCGGAAATCTCTTCGGCGCGAAATATAAATCCAAAGCGGAATTCGTCGGCGGCGCCATTCTGATCCTCCTCGGCGTGAAGATCCTGCTCGAGCACCTCGGCGTCATCTCTTTCTGATATTTTGTAAAGAAAAGAATACAAAAAGCGAACCGGAATCCGATCCGGTTCGCTTTTTTCAGCCTTTTTCATTGCTGCCGACACATACCGGCTCGCGTGGGTCTTGCGCTTCGAACTCTTCACTTTCTGCGGATTCGACGGTCGCGGTGTCTGCTTCGGTCGTCATCGCGGGCACCGTCTCCGATTCTTCTCCGTCTGCATCGTTATCGCCTTTTTTCCGCTTCTTGCGGAAGACGATGAGCGAGAGGACCAGCATCGCGGCGTCAAGGAGAAAGAAGATCAGCGCGACGGGGGAGAGCTCTGCGGCGGAGAGCGTGGAGCCGAGAATGGTGTAGCAGATCATCAGCGAGAGCTTTCCGAGCAGGCTCGCGGCGAGATAGGGGAAGAAGGGCATGCCGATGTTCCCGAAGAAGATGCTGAGCATCTCGCTCTGCACGCCGGCGAGGCGGAGGGCAAAACAGAGGGGGAAGAGGTCGGTCTCTTTACCGGTATAATATTTGGAAAGAATCCTGTTGTTCTGAATTTTTTCAAGGACATCTTCCCGCTTGGCACTCTTTCCGGTGAGGTAGGGAACCGTCATGCAGAGCGCGGTGCCAGCAAGGTTGATGAGCAGGGCGGGAACGAAATCGAAGAGCAGTCCCGTGACCGTCGTCAGAAGGCTGTAAGGCAGAACCACGAGCACACCCTTCAGCGCGAACAGGAAGAGAATCACCGGGACGGCGATCGTATCATGCGCGCGGACGAAGCCGAGAAGGCTCTCCGTCTCGATTTTTCCTTTGATTAAGATATAGAGAATTCCTGCCAGCGTGCAGACGAAGGTGATGACGGCGGGAATGTATTTGACAATGGTTTTTCCGCTCGGGCGCTTCATCGGTACCTCCTTTTGTTTTTTTGCGGTTGCTCCTTTTATTTTACACGATTCGACGGAAAGAAGCAAGGGGTTTTTCAAAAATTGCGGTTTTCGGAATTTGTTTCGTCTTCCGGATTTTGGTTCCCTGCGGGCGGCAATGCTCCCGCGGGAGCGGCATCTTTCGCGGCTCTTTCCTTCATCTTCTTGCGGTAGATCAGGACGGTGACGACGAGAATCACGGCGTCGATCCCGAAGAAGATCAGAGAGACGGGGGATAGACGGGAGACGGTCGTGCCAAGGACGGCGTAGCAAAGAAGCGTCGAGAACATGCCGAGAAGGCTCGCGCCGAGGAAGGGCAGATAAGGCATGCCGAGGTTTCCGAAGAGAAGCCCGAGCACTTCGCTCTGCACCCCGACGGTGCGGAGGACAAAGCAGAGGGGGAAAAGTCCCATTTTCCCCTCGGTATAATATTTGCGTAGTTTTTTGTTGCGACGGATTTTCTGTAAGATCTCCTCCCGCTTTGCCGCTCTGCCGACGAAGTAGGGGATTGTCACGCAGATCACGGTGCCGGCGAGGGAGATGAAGATCGTGGGCACAAGGTCGAAGACAAGCCCCGTGAGTGTAACCAGCCAGCTGTACGGCAGTACCGCCGAGATCCCCTTCGCGGCGAAGAGCCCGAGAAGGATCAGCACGGTCAGGGCGGCATGCGCCCGGATGAAGGCGAGCATGGCGTCGATGTCCGGTATGCCGCGCGTCAGAATGTAGATTCCGCCCGAGAGCATCGAGAGGAGCATCAGCGCGGCGGGCAGGTATTTTACGATCGTTTTCGCCTTCGGAAATGTCATCGGCGCGCCTCCTCTCCTTGGTTTTTTCATACTTCAATACGCTATCATTTTACACCATGGCGGGGGAAGTTACAAGAGATTTTTTTGAAAAAGGGGCGTTTTTTCGTATACCCTCTTGTATTTTTCGCCGAAATCATGTATAATGATAGAAAACAGACGGGCAAACCGGGCCGCCGATCCGTGCGACGACTCCCCGGATTGCATGTACGGAAGAAAAAAGTAAGGAACGGCGTCAACATGTCAAGAAAGCTGAATGAACAGTTTTTCAAGGAATATCTTCTCCTTGAAAAGGAATGTCGCAAAAAATTTGATGTCGAACTCGGCGGAATCCGAAAATACATCGACCGCTTCGACAGCTTTCAGTTCCTGCCCGAGAGAGATGAGGTGGAGACTTCGCTCTGTCGGTACAGCGAGCTGTATTATAAATTCGCGAACCACCCGGACGCCCTGCAGAAGAACGACGATCTGAAGCCCGCCGATGTCAAGTGGGTGCGCGATTTCACCACCCGTGTGCGCACGCAGACCGACCCGATCTCCCTCTACCTCAAGAAGGCGGAGCGCTATTTCCGCCGTCGGAGATTCAAAAAGATTCTTGTGATCTCTCTTGTCGTCCTGATCGCTCTTGCCGCCGCCGCGGCTGCGATCTACTTCACACAGTTCCGATAATTACGCCGAATTTCACGGGCGCCGCGGATTTTTCCGCGGCGCCCGTGCTTTCTCTTTTTGCACATTGCAAGATCCTTATAGTTTCTGCAAAATCTTCGGATTGACAGTCGCGGTGACGCATGGTAAAATGAACGTAGAATACCGAATCCGAGAGGAGAACCGATTCATGAAAAGACAGAGAATTTCCGACGGCTGGATGCGCAGCGTCAACAAGGGAGCCGAGAGGCGGGTCGATCTGCCCGACGATTTTGTCATCACCCTGCCGAGAGTCCCGTCGCAGTGCGACGGGTACGCGGGATTTTACCCGACCGCCGACGGGGTTTATCATAAATATATCGGGGTGTCGGAAAAGACGCGCCACCTTCTTCTGGACATCGAGGGCGCGTATCAGGAGGCGACCGTCTCCTGGAACGGCGAGGTGCTCGCCGTGCACCATCACGGGTACACACCCTTTCTTGTGAATCCGGACGCCGCCCTTCGCCGCGGGGAGAACAACCTCATCAAGATCGAGGTTCTCTCTTCCCACCTCTCCACCCGCTGGTACGCGGGCGGAGGACTTTACCGCGATGTATATCTGTGGGAAGGAGGCGCGGTGCGCGTCGAGCCGTGGGATCTTTTCGTCACGACAAGAGAGGCGGACGCCGCGCATGCGGTGATCGGCGCCGATATGAAGATCCTCGCCGACTTTGATGGTGAGGTGCTCGCACATGCCGAGATCCTCGACGCCGAGGGGAAGAGGGTCGCCCGGGAAGAGGTGCGCGTGTCCCTTTCCGAGGGGGAGAAGACGCCCTGTCGGCTGACCCTCGAAGTGCGGGAGCCCGCTCTCTGGAGCGACGGGACGCCCTATCTTTACACGATGAAAATCGCGCTGACCTCTCCTGAAGGGGAAGTCTATGACACCGCGTCGACCGATTTCGGCATCCGCACGATCTCGTTTGACGCCGCCCATGGCTTTCGCGTCAACGGAAAGAGTGTCAAACTGCGCGGCGGCTGTATGCACCACACGCACGGTGCGCTCGGCGCGGCGGACTTTGCCACCGCGGTGGAGCGACAGCTCCGCGGGCTGAAGGCGGCGGGCTTCAACGCGATCCGCTCTTCGCACAATCCGCCCTCCGAGACCCTGCTTACTCTTTGCGATAAGCTCGGCTTCTATCTGATGGACGAGGCGTTTGACATGTGGCGCATGCCGAAGACCCGCGCCGATTATCATCTGCACTTTGACGCCTGTTTTCGGGAGGACATCGCCGCGATGGTACTCCATGCGAGAAATCATCCGTCGGTCATCTCCTACTCGATCGGCAACGAGATCCGCGAGTGCGACGGCACCTCGGGCGGCTACGCGCTCTCCCGTCTCCTCTCTGACGAAATCCGGAAGTATGACAGGACGCGCCCCGTCACCGCCGCCGTGTGCGGCATCTATGAGTCCCCGCGGGCGGACGCACCGGCAGACTACGCGAAGTCCTTTATGAAGGGTTATACCGATATCGGAAGAGGTGAGCTGCCCGGTGTCCCGGGCGAGGACAGCTGGCTTGCCCGCACCGAGAAGTTCATGGAGCCGCTCGATATTGTCGGCTACAACTATAAGCACTACCGCTATGCGTACGATCACGAAAAATTCCCCGACCGCGTGATCTGGGGTTCGGAGACATGGGCGCTCACCTTTTACGATTCCTGGCGCCTTGTCGAAAAGTATCCCCATGTGATCGGCGACTTCTGCTGGACCTGCTACGACTCTCTCGGCGAGAACGGCACGGGGCGCTCCCTCTGGGCGCGGGAGGGCAGAGTCGACGGCATCTCGGTCGCGGGATATGAATGGATCAGCTGTTTTCAGGGAGATTTCGATCTCGCGGGCTTCCGCCGCCCGCAGTCCTATTTCCGCGAGGCGATCTGGCGCGGGGCAAAGGCGGCCGTGGCGAAAATCTTCACCACGCACCCCGAGCATACGGGCGAGGGCTTTACGGGCACTGCCTGGCATTGGTATGATGTGCACGAGAGCTGGACTTTTGACGATCGCTATCTCGGCAAACCCACGAAGGCGGAGATCTATACAACCGCGAATGCCGTCCGCTGGTACCTGAACGGCAGAGAAGTCGGAGAGAGCGTGCCGGACGGGGCGATCGCCTCGATCCTTCTGCCCTACGAGCGGGGGACGCTCGAGGCGGCGCTGATCGTGAACGGGGAAGAAGTGAAGCGCGCGACACTCAGGACGACAGGGGAGGCATGCGATTTTGTCCTCGCGGCGGAGAAGAGTGAAATCGCGGCGGACAACCGCGACCTCTGCTATGTCACGGTGCATATCACCGATGGGGCGGGTGCTCCCGTCACGGTGAGCGGAATTCACCTCTCGGCGCTCGTCACGGGCGGAGAACTCCTCGGACTCTTCAGCGGCGACCCGAAGGCGAAGGATCCGATCGCCTCGGGCGAATGTGACACCTTCGACGGCACCGCCGTCGCCGTCCTCCGCACGGATCGCGCGGGAACCGTCACTCTGACCGTCAAAGCCATAGACAAAGAACATACCGTTTCCGTCTTTGCAAAATAACAAATTGCAAACAATGATTCGCAAAAATCCCGTCGGAACCACGAAAATCGTGCCCCGACGGGATTTTAATTTCACTTACAATTCTGAATTCTTAATTCATAATTCTGAATTTTCCAAGTTCTGAATTCGCCAAGTTCTTAATTCATAATTCTGAATTCTTCATTCGCTCACATTTACGCACGGAATCCCGAGAACGGCGGCGATTTTTTCGATCGTTCCCGCGCGGTGCCCGATGCCGAGGGCGAAGTGATGGGTCGGACCCGCCATGACCCACCGACGCACGAATTCTTTGGTCGTGGGGAGGAACCTTGCGCGCGTGTTGGTATTTCCCGTCGGCGGGATCGGACCGTGCTCGGAGGTGCCCTCCCCGACGATAAAGCGGAAGCCACCCGCCGCGTCCTGACCGATGCCGAAGAGGGTAATGTCTCCCTCGCGGAGCTTGAATTCCACCGAAGCGCCGGAACCGGGTTTTCCGTGGTATTTTTTCAGACTGCGAAGAGCGGGGCGCCCTTCGGCGATCGCAATGTGGTGCGGTCCGTCATGCCCGACGAGAATGAAATTCTCCGCAAAATCGAAGGGGTGAAGCTCGGCAAAGCTTCCTCCGATGCCGAGGGTGTCCATGATAAGCATGGCGATACAGGTCTTGATGTCGTATTCGCCGCACATCGGCACGCCGCGCGCATTCAGGAACGAGTTGCCGACGATGAGGGAGGACGCCGCCTCACGGTTTTCTTCTCCCTCGGTTCCCTCGTAATAGTAGGCGAGCCCGCGCAGATGCTTTTCTCTGACGAGGCGTTCAAGCGCCGCGGCATAGACGGCGGCGACGGTTTTGTCCTTGTCGGTCAGTTTTTCGGCGATGGGGTCGGAGCCGGGATCGGGCGTGTCGAACACTTCGTCGATCCGTGAGAGGGAGAGGGCGATCTCCTCTTTCGTCACCTCTTTTTTACAGCGGAGAATGTCGTCGATCTCGAGGAGGGGCACATGAATTCCGAAGGCACGGGTCAGGGCAGTCGGGTCGGCGTGCATGTCGTACATCGCCTCCATCGTGTGCCCGAGCAGACCGATGCGCGCGCCACGCAGAGCGTTCAGCACCTTGGCGATGTCGCACCATTCGGCGAGGGCGGCGTCTGCCGCCGCGTCACCTTCGAGCGTGCCGATGATGCAGTCTTCCACCCGTCTGCCGAGACGGCGCGCCACGCCGGTGAATTCCGGCACCGCGCAGATGTTGTCGTTTTCAAGCTGCATGCGGGTGTTCGCCTTGGTATAATCGAGCGCCGCGCGGGGCTGGAGTGCCGCGAGGATCACGGGCACGGACAGCTCGGTCAGGAAGGGGGCGAAGACCGAGGAGGTCGCGTAGGTAATCATGTTGCATACGATCAGATCGGGCGACTCTCCCGCGAGGCGCCGCGCCGCGGCGAAGGCGTCTTCTTCGCGGTCGATAATTCCGAGGTCGACGACCTCGACGCCGAAGGCGAGGAGCTTTTTACGGAAAATTTCGTGATAGGTGCGGAAGCTGTCGTAAAGCCCGGGGAACTGGGCGTTGTAAGGGGCGTGCGAGACGGCGAAAAAGCCGATCTTCGCCTGCCGCGGATAGAACCGTTCATCGAGGAAAGAGGACATGGGAAATCTCCTTTTCTTTTTCTTTCCTCTTAACTATATCATAAACGGCGAGGAGATACCAGTCAGAAATTCAAGAAAAATCCGCACAAAATAAAGATCTTATCAAAGGGAGAGCGAAACGCCGAGCATCGCCGCGGCAGAGGAGAGGGCAGAGGCGACCAGGACGATCTCACCCGTGGATGCGCCCTGCGCCGCGAGACGGTGGTGCAGGTGCCCCCTGTCGGCGCGAAAAGGATTTTTCCCCCGCAGGATCCGTCCGCCGACCGTGACACAGAGATCGGTGAGGGGCAGGGCGAGAAAGAGGAGACGGGAAGGGGAAAATCTCCCGTCCGAAAAGGTGAGAAAGGCGGTCGCAAAGCCGAGAAACTGCGATCCGGCGTCCCCCATGAAAAGTCCCGCCGGTGCGCGGTTGAAGGGGAGAAAGCCGAGCAGGGCGAAGAAGAGGAGCAGGGCGCACCCCGCGGGGACACTCTCTCCGTGAGAGAAGAACAGAAGGGACAGTCCGAGAAGAGAGGGGAGCACGCACCCCGCCGCCAGTCCGTCCGCCCCGTCTGAGAAGTTGACCGCGTTCGGCGCCGCGACGAGAAAAAGAAAGAAAAATCCCGTGGCAAGGGGGATCGGAAGCGTGAGGGCGGAGGAGAGAAAACGAAGATCCGACGGCACGCCGAAGAGTGCGAGTGCACCTGCCGCCGCAAGGCACTGAAAGAGGAGCTTTTCCCCCGCCGCGAGGGTGCGCGTGTCGTCGAGAAAGCCAGAGAACACGAGGATCACCCCGCCGAAAAGCAGAGAGAGTACCCCGACCGTCTTCGGTAAAAAGAGGAGGGAGAAGAGGAAAAAGGAGGAGAAGATCGCCATGCCGCCGAGCCTTGGCGTCGGGGCACGGTGGAGCTTCCTCACCCCGTCGGGCGGGTCGATCGCGCCGAGTACGGGAGAGAGACGGAGAAATAAAAGCGAGAGAAGCGAAGAAAGAAAAAAACAGAGAACCGGGACAACAACCGCCATGAATTCCGGCGCCTCCTTGTAAAATGTAAAGCTTTGCTTGCAAAACGGCATAACTTTGTGAGGGGGGATCACTCTATTTTCTCCGCTCTGCGGAAAAATATTCCTTTGTCGGAGGAGGAAAAAGGGAAGATAACACGCATGACGCTTTCTGTACCTCTGCCGGAAAAAGGCGTCGCGCTTTTTGCCCGTCCCCCGACTTTTCCGTTCCTTTTTGCCGCTCGGGGAGGCGGCTGGGCGGCAGGATCCCCGCTTTTTTCCCGCGCCGCGGGGCGGAAAGGGGCAAAAAAATCCCCGAAAGCCCTTTACTTTTGAAAAAATATATGATATAATTAGAAAAGACTTCGGACAAGTCGTTTTTTCTGCGTGAATTACAAATTATTTTTATACGGAGGAACATTCCTTATGGTAGAGAGAAAGAAAATCTCTATGGATGGTAACACCGCCGCGGCGCATGTATCCTATGCGTTCACGGAAGTCGCCGCCATCTATCCTATCACCCCTTCCAGCCCGATGGCGGAAGTGACCGATACCTGGTCGGCATCGAACAAGAACATCTTCGGCGAACCCGCGAAGAACATCTTCGGCGAGAATGTCAAGGTTGTTGAGATGCAGTCCGAGGCAGGTGCCGCCGGCGCCGTGCACGGCTCTCTTGCGTCCGGTGCGCTGACCACCACCTACACCGCCTCTCAGGGTCTTCTTCTGATGATCCCGAACATGTACAAGATCGCGGGCGAGCTTCTTCCCTGCGTCATTCATGTCTCCGCGAGATGCGTCGCGTCTCACGCGCTGAACATCTTCGGCGATCACTCCGATGTGTATGCCTGCCGTCAGACCGGTTTCGCCATGCTTGCCGAGACCAACCCGCAGGAGATCATGGACCTCGGCGCGGTTGCTCACCTTTCTACCATCAAGGGCAGAGTCCCGTTCCTCAACTTCTTCGACGGTTTCCGCACCTCTCACGAGATTCAGAAGGTCGCCGCATGGGACTACAAGGATCTTGCCGAGATGCTTGATATGGACGCTGTCAAGGCGTTCCGCGACCGCTCGCTGAACCCCGAGCATCCCGCACTTCGCGGCTCGGCGGAGAACGGCGATATCTTCTTCCAGCACAGAGAAGCCTGCAACCCCTACTACGATGCGCTTCCCGCCATCGTCGAGGAGTACATGGGCAAGGTGAACGAGAAGCTCGGCACCGATTATAAGCTCTTCAACTACTACGGCGCACCCGACGCCGACCGCGTCATCATCGCGATGGGCTCGGTCTGCGATGTCGCCGAGGAAGTCATCGACTACCTGCTCGCCAAGGGTGAGAAGGTCGGTCTTGTCAAGGTCAGACTGTACAGACCCTTCGTTGCCGAAAAGCTCGCGGAAGCTCTGCCGAAGACGGTGAAGAAGATCGCCGTTCTTGACAGAACGAAGGAGCCGGGCGCTCTCGGTGAGCCCCTCTACCTCGATGTCGTCGCTGCTCTCAACGAAGTCGGCGTCAAGGGCGTCGAGATCGTCGGCGGCAGATACGGTCTCGGCTCGAAGGACACGCCCCCCTCGTCCATCTTCGCCGTTTACGAGAACCTCGCGAAGAAGACGCCGAAGGCGCACTTCACCGTCGGCATCGTCGACGACCTGACCGGTCACTCCCTTGAGGAAAAGCCCGCGCCCGACACCGCTCCCGCAGACATGATCCAGTGCAAGTTCTGGGGTCTCGGCGGCGACGGTACCGTCGGCGCGAACAAGAACTCCATCAAGATCATCGGCGACCATACCGACAAGTTCATTCAGGCGTACTTCCAGTACGACTCGAAGAAGACGGGCGGTATCACCATCTCGCACCTGCGTTTCGGTGATTCGCCGATCAAGTCTTCCTACTATATCAATAAGGCGGATTTCGTTGCCTGCCACAATCACGCGTACCTCAACAAGTACGACATGATCTCCGATGTGAAGCCGGGCGGCACATTCCTCCTTGACTGCCAGTGGTCTGCCGATGAGCTGGACGAGAACCTTCCCGCATCGGTGAAGAGCTACATTGCGAACAACAATGTCAAGTTCTACATCATCAATGCGACGAAGCTCGCGATTGATCTCGGCAACGCGAAGGTAAAGAACACCGTCCTTCAGTCCGCGTTCTTCACCCTTGCGAAGATCCTTCCGATCGACGAGGCGATCGGCTACATGAAATACATGGCGACGAAGTCCTACCTGAAGAAGGGTCAGGATATCGTCGACCTCAACCATAAGGCGATCGACG
>CALAFS010000120.1 GCA_937892405.1 uncultured Clostridia bacterium | reverse complement strand
CGGTGCCGAAGTAGTCGGACAGGAAATTTTCCAGCCAGAGCACCGCGTCGATATCAAGACCGTTCGTCGGCTCGTCGAGCAGAATGATCTCGGGATTGCCGAAAAGTGCCTGTGCGAGCAAGACTTTCACCTTCTCGCTCTCTTTGAGCGAAGACATTGTCTGATAGAGCGTGTCCTCGGAAAGTCCGAGCCCCTGTATCAGTTTGGAGGCGTCCGACTCGGCTTCCCAGCCGTTCAGCTCCGCAAATTCCCCTTCGAGCTCCGAAGCGCGAAGTCCGTCCTCGTCGGTAAAGTCTTCTTTTGCATAAATGGCGTCCTTCTCCTTCATCACCTCATAGAGGCGGGCGTTGCCCATGATGACGGTATCGAGGACGGTATATTCTTCAAACGCGAAGTGGTTCTGCTTCAGAACCGACATACGAAGGTTCGGCGGAATGATGACCTCGCCCTTCGTCGGCTCCAGCTCTCCGCATAAAATTCTCAGGAAGGTGGATTTTCCCGCACCGTTGGCACCGATGATGCCGTAGCAGTTGCCGGGCGTAAATTTCAGATCGACATCCTTGAAAAGGAGCTGTCCGCCGAACTGAAAGCTCAGATTATTGACTGTAATCATAATTTTCTCATTTCTTTGTTGTACTGTGGGAACTTTTGCCCGTGAGGCGTGCGCGCCGTATCCGATGAAAAAGCCTCTTTACGAGAGGAAAGTTATTTCCCGTTTTTCCGACCGAAAACCGCGTCATCGAGCGCTCGGATATTCTCGAGAATATAGGTCGGCTTTTTCTCACTCTTCTCTGCCTCTTCCCGCGTGCCTTCCCCGGAGAGAACCAAGACGGTATCCACCCCGGCATTGACACCCGCGGCAATATCGGTATAGAGGCGATCCCCCACCATCAGGGCATCTTCCGCAGGAACACCGTACTTTTTAAGCGCAAGGTTCAGCATCGCAGGCTCCGGCTTCCCGATAAAGAGCGGCATACGGCCGGTCGCGCGGCGAAGCATCTCGGCAAAGGAGCCGCAGTCCGGCGCGTATCCGTAGGCGGTCGGGCAAACATAGTCGGGATTCGTCGCGATGTAAGTCACGCCGCGTCCGAGGAGAATACAGGCATCCTCGAGTTTTCTGAAAGTCAGCTCGGTATCGTTCGAGATCAGAAGAAGGTCGATCCCGTCGACAAGCTCCGTCGTCACGCGGATCCCGCCCTCACGAAGCTCTTCGATAAAGGAGCGCGTCCCCATCGCATAAACCAGTGCCTTCGGGTAATGATGCTCGAGATAGAGTGTGGTCGCATCGGTCGCGGTGAGAAAATCCTCACCGTCCGAGGGGATCCCGAGATCACGCAGTTTCTTCGCGTAATCCTCGGCGCTTCTCGAAGAGTTGTTCGTTAAAAAGAGATATTTTCCTCCCGACTCCCTGACATGAGAAAGAAAATCCAATGTGCCGTCAAAGAGAGTGTGGTCGATATAAATCGTCCCGTCCATATCGAGGAGAAAAAAGCGTTTTTGTGTTAAATCTTTCATTTTCTTTGTCTGTATGCAAAGTTTTGTTTTCAAAGTAGGATGTTTCCCGGCAATAATCCGTGCAAAGGAAGGCGTTTTTCACCCCTTTCCCCCGCCGAATTTCGGCATAAGAAAAAGAGGTCGCAAGCGAAAAGCCGCCGATCTGGTGCGACCTCTTTTTCCAAAGTACCGTTAGTCGTCCGGGTATCCGTCGGGATTCATGCGCTGCCAACGGGCGGCGTCCACGCACATCCTGTCAAGGTCACGCTCCGCCTTCCAGCCGAGCACGCGCTCAGCTTTGGAAGGATCCGCGTAGCACTCCGCGATGTCGCCGGGACGGCGGGGAGCGATACGGTAATTGACGGGAGCGCCCCACGCCTTACCGAACGCGCGAATAATATCGAGAACGGAATATCCGTTGCCGGTGCCGATGTTGATAGCGTCGGTGCCGTGCATCTTCGCGGTATAGTCCAGTGCCTTCAGATGGGCAAGGGCGAGGTCGACGACATGAATATAGTCGCGCACACCTGTCCCGTCGGGCGTCGGATAATCGTTACCGAAGACATTGACGCACTCAAGCTTCCCTGCCGCGACCTTCGCGACATACGGAAGAAGGTTGTTCGGGATTCCGCAGGGATCCTCGCCGATCAGACCGCTCTCATGCGCACCGATCGGGTTGAAGTAACGGAGCAGGCAGACGGAAAGCTCGGGATTCGCCGCGGCGACATCGGTCAGGATCCGCTCGATCATCAGCTTCGTCTCGCCGTAGGGGTTGGTGGTCGAAAGGGGGAAATCCTCGCGGATCGGCACGCTCTTCGGCATACCGTACACGGTAGCGGAAGAACTGAAGACGATGCGGTACACCTTATGTGCCAGCATGCACTCGAGAAGATTGAAAGTACCGGTCAGATTGTTATGATAATAGAGGAGCGGAAGACGGCAGGACTCGCCGACCGCCTTAAGCCCTGCGAAGTGAATCACGGAGTCAATCGCGGGGTTCTCGTCAAACACGCGGTCAAGCGCCTCTTTGTCGAGAAGATCGCATTTGATAAACTTCGGTCTCTTCCCCGTAATCTTTTCGATACGGTCAAGGACGCAGAGCTTGCTGTTCACGAGATTGTCGACGATCACGACCTCTTTTCCCGCGTTCAGAAGCTCGACAACGGTGTGCGAACCGATAAAGCCGGTACCGCCGGTCACAAGAATTGCCATGGTTTTTTACCTACCTTTCCTGTAATATACATCTATAAAACAAAAAAGAGCGAAAGAAAATCCCACTCTTTTTTGTCAAATATTACTCAGCGTAAACGCTGACCTGCTTTCTGCCGCCGGAAATGTGCTCGTACTTCACTTTTCCGCTGACAAGAGCAAAGAGCGTGTCGTCAGATCCGATGCCGACATTCGTGCCGGGGTGAATCTTCGTGCCGCGCTGTCTGACAAGAATGTTGCCGGCGAGGACGAGCTGACCGTCCGCCTTCTTGACGCCGAGACGCTTGGACTCGGAATCACGACCGTTCTTGGTAGAACCAACGCCCTTTTTGTGGGCGAAAAATTGCAAACTGATCTTCAACATGTTTTCATACCTCCGTTTTAATTTCGGCTGGCGCCGTGCCTTGGCTTACAGCTCCCGCTCGATTTCCTTGACATCGAGGAACTTGTAATAATCCTCGACAAGATCCATCAGCTGGAAGAAATAAGCCTGTATAAGACCCGAGACGGCATATTGCTTCTTCTCGTCTTTTTCAAACTTCGGAAGCGCCGACTTTGCGATCACCTTGATGTCTCCGCTCTCCTCGTCGATCGTGTATTCCACATCGCTGGCATAGGAGACTTCAATGGCATTGATCAGAAGCATCGTCATACTCGACAGGGCGGCGCAGAGAATATCGTCTCCCGACTCGCCGTATCCGGTATGCCCCTGCTCTTCAAAGCCGTAAAAGAACCCGCCGGTCTTATAAAAGGTGATGGTTGTCATTCAAACTCAACCTTCGATCTTCTCGATACGGACCTTGGTATAGTCCTGACGATGACCGATCTTCTTCTTTTCGTTCTTCTTTGCCTTGTACTTGATGACATCAATCTTCTTCGATTTGCCATTCTTCAGGACTTCGGCAACGACGGTAGCACCCTCAACACAGGGAGTGCCGATCGACAGCTTCTCACCGCCAAGGGCAAGAACCTTATCGAAT
Organism: uncultured Clostridia bacterium; assembly: GCA_937892405.1. Taxonomy (GTDB): domain Bacteria; phylum Bacillota; class Clostridia; order Oscillospirales; family CAG-272; genus UBA1740. The sequence goes on along the minus strand of CALAFS010000120.1, from coordinate 302 downwards.
GTGACCTTCTCGCCTTCGGCAACGCCGAGCTTCTCAACGAAGATCTCGTCCCCTTCGGCAACCTTGTACTGCTTTCCACCCGTTACAAAAATAGCGAACATAGAAAAGCACCTCACTTTCGTGTAAAATCGCTGTGGCAGGCGTGCGGAGCACTTGAAATAAGACCTACCGACAAGCGTCATATTATTCTATCATATATTATTTATATTGTCAAGAGGTTTTCGCCGATTTTTTGCTTTTTTTCGGAAAAAAGTGAATTCCCAAAGTAAATTCCACAGTGGAATTTGAGGTGGAATTTACAT
>CALAFS010000119.1 GCA_937892405.1 uncultured Clostridia bacterium | reverse complement strand
ATCCTTAAAAAACTTTTTCGTTAATTTGTTGCACTTCTATTGACAATGTAGCATTATGAATGCAGAATGAAGAATGAGGCGATAAGCGATCGCATACTTCTCTTTTCTGCTTTTTCCTTCTTTTGATAAAAGAACCTATGGCGAGAGAAAAATCTTAGCATTGATATAATTCTTAATTCGTAATTCTGAATTCTTCATTCGATAAGTTCTTAATTCTGCATTCATTAACTTTCTCCCCTTGCATTTTTCGGAGAGTTGTAGTATAATAGCAGATAAGTAAAATGGAGAGTCTGCGCATGCGGCAAGTCCCTGCGGCAGGACTCTTTCAAGGAGGATCCATTGAAAATCATCGTTGCGGGAAACGGCAAGGTCGGCGAGACGCTGATCGAAGAACTGTCGGCAGAGGGGCACGACCTCACGCTGATTGATGTGGACGCCGAGGTGGTGGAAGACCTCGTCGGGCGGTATGATGTCATGGCGGTGACGGGGAACTGCGCCGCGCTCGGCACCCTGTGCGACGCGGGGGTGGAGAATGCCGATCTTCTGATCGCGGCGACGGGCACCGACGAGGTGAACCTGCTCTCCTGCGCGGCGGCACACGCCGTCAATCCGAAAATTCACACCATCGCCCGCGTCTGCAACCCCGAATATTCGGCGCAGGCATACCGCATGCGCGACGCCCTCGGGCTTTCCCTCTCCTTCAACCCGGAGCTTGAGGCGGCGGAGGAGATCGAGCGGCTTCTGAAATATCCCGGCTTTCTGAAGCGGGACACCTTTGCCAAAGGGCGGGTGGAGATCGTGGAACTGAAGATCGAGGCGGGGAGCACGCTCGCCGACCTCACGGTTTCCTCTCTTTCCGGCGTGGTACGGTGCAAGGTGCTGATCTGCGTCGTCCTGCGTGACGGGCATGCGACGATCCCCGACGGACGCTTTGTCCTGCGGGCGGGGGATCGCGTGTTCTTCACCGCCTCACCCGAGAACCTTTCGACCCTTCTGAAAAACCTTCGTATCGTCTCGCACAAGGTGCGTCATGTCATGATTGTCGGCGGCGGACGCGTGACCTACTATCTCGCCGACCGCCTCGCCAAGAGCGGAATCCGTGCGAAGATCATCGAGAAGGACGGCGACCGCTGTCTCGAGCTTGCGAAGAGACTGCCCGACGCGGACATCATTCACGGCGATGTCGCTCACCGCACCGTGATGGAAGGGGAGGGGATCGCAGAGTGCGATGCCCTTGTCACCCTGACGGGGCTTGACGAGCTGAATATGATTATCTCGCTTTACGGCGAGACTTACGGCGTGCCGCAGATCATCACCAAGGTCGCGCGCGTCGAGGATTCCAAAATTCTCGACAGCCTCCCTGTCGGCAGTGTCATCTCCCCGCGTAAAGTCTGCTGTAATGCGATCCTGCGCTATGTGCGCGCCATGCAGAACCAGGCGGGCGCGGCGATCACCGTGCACCGCATCGCGGACGGCAACGCCGAGGCGCTCGAGTTCCGCGTGGACGAACATACTCTGCATGTGAACGAGCCGCTGAAAAAGTGGCATACGAAGGACAATGTCCTTCTCGCCTGCATCACGCGTGCCGGCGTGACCGAGATTCCGAGCGGCGATTCCGAGATGCACATCGGCGACACCGTCGTCGTGGTGTACGGCGGAGATACCCCTCTTCTCGATCTGAACGACATTTTCGTCTGATTTTCCGATCCTTTGACCTCTCGGTCGTCTGCGGACGACAGAACGGAGATACCATGAACTATAAAATGATGGGACGCTTTTTCTCGCAGATCCTCTTCATCGAAGGCGTCTTTATGCTTCCCGCCGCGCTGATCTGTCTTTGCGACGGGGACACGCGCTCGGCGCTCACCTTTTTCGGGGTGATCGCCTTCGCGCTTCTCGCGGCAGTGGGCTTCGGGCTTCTGACCCGGGGTGCCCGCGCGGATTTCTATACCAAAGAGGGACTTGTATGCGTCGGACTGGCGTGGGTTTTACTCAGTCTCGTCGGCTGTCTGCCCTTTTGGATTTCGGGGGAGATCCCCTCGTTTGTCGACGCCCTCTTTGAGACGGTGTCTGGCTTTACCACCACCGGTTCTTCGATTCTCCGCGATGTCGAGGCGCTCTCGCGCGGCATGCTCTACTGGCGCTCCTTTACCCACTGGCTCGGCGGCATGGGCGTGCTTGTCTTCCTCCTTGCTCTGATCCCTGTCGGGGGACGGCAGGAGGGCTTTACCATGCACCTTCTGCGGGCGGAGAGCCCCGGACCAGATGTCGGAAAGTTGGTGCCGAAGATGCGCCGCACCGCGATGATTCTTTACACGACCTACATCGCCCTGACGGTGCTCGATTTTCTTTTTCTTGTGATCGGCGGCATGTCCGTCTTCGATTCGGTCTGTACCGCGTTCGGCACGGCGGGCACCGGCGGCTTCGGAATCAAAAATGACAGCATGGGCTCCTATTCGCCCTATCTTCAGAGCGTCACGACCGTCTTTATGCTTCTCTTCGGCGTGAATTTCACCTGCTATTATCTTTTGATGATCGGACAGGTGTCCGCTGCTCTGCGGGACGAGGAGCTTCGGGTCTATGCCGGTACCTTCGCCGTCTCGACCCTCCTCATCACACTGAATATCCGGAACCTCACGGGCGGTTTCTTCGAGGCGCTGCATCACGCGGCGTTTCAGGTCGCGAGCGTCATGACGACGACCGGCTTTGCCACGACGGATTTCAACCTCTGGCCTTCCTTTTCCAAGGCGATCCTTGTGCTTCTGATGTTCATCGGCGCGATGGCGGGCAGCACGGGCGGCGGACTGAAATTCGCCCGTCTTCTCCTCCTCTTCAAGAGCGCGGGGCGCAGTATCCGCAAGGTGCTCAACCCGCAGAGCGTGCGCACCGTCCGCGTGAGCGGAAAGGCGGTGGACGAGAAGACCGTCGACGGCACCGCGACCTATTTCATCATCTATATCGGACTTTTGCTCGGCAGTTTCTTAATCCTGTCGCTCGACGGATTTTCCTTCGAGACGAACTTCACCGCCGCGCTCTCCTGCCTCAACAATATCGGACCTGGACTTGACGCCGTCGGACCTGTGTCAAACTATGCGGGCTATGGCATCCTTTCCAAACTGGTGCTGATCTTTGACATGCTCGCCGGTCGACTGGAGCTGTTCCCGATCCTCGTTCTCTTTTCCGCGAAGGCATGGAAACGCGCATGAAGGAAACAATACTTTACAAAACGAGAAGAAATTTCGGTAAAAGGTGATAAAATGAGAAACGAAGTCGTCAAGCGAAATGTCAAGATGCTCTCGATCTATGCAGGTCCCGGCACCCTGGTGCACGAGGGAAGAAGAATCTCCGCCCTCCATCGGCATGACGAGCTTGAGTTCCTTCCGATCTATCAGGGCACCTTTCATTGCTATTCCGAGGACGGCACCTGTTATGACGCCCATGCGGGCGATGTCATCTTTGTGAATTCGGGCGTGCCGCACGCGACCGCCTGCGAGGACGAGACGCAGTGCGGACTTCTCCAGTTCAAGCAAAAGGACTTCCTCGACACCGAGATCGAGCGTGTCGTCCGCTATTCTTCCCGACTTGACAGTCTCTCCGAGGCGGGCGTGAGAGTCCTGCACGATCCTGCCCTTTTCGAGGCGATCAACCGCATTTTCAAGGAGATCTCGGAAAAGCAGGTCGCTTACGAAATGTTTGCGAAGGCGCGGGTCTATGACATTCTCGGGATTCTCTACCGTGACGGGATTCTTACCGATGCCGAGCGGATTTATAACAGTAAGGAAGTGCAGAAGATTCTTCCCGCCCTTTCCTACATCAATGAAAAGTACGCCGAGGACATCGACCTCTCGGAGATCAGCACGCTTCTCGGCTTCGACCCCTCCTACTTCTGCCGGATTTTCAAGAGCGCGATCGGCGCGACCTTCACCGAGTATCTGAACTTCGTGCGTATCTGTAAAGCCGAGAAAATGATCGCGAAAGGGGAGAACAGTATTCTCGAGATCGCCGACGCCGTCGGCTTTTCCTCCGTCTCCTATTTCAACCGCATTTTCAGAAAGTACCACAGCTGCTCGCCGAGCTATTATCGGACGGTGCAGTATAAAAATCACATTTAACCCGGAAATCAAGACGAGGGCGGGCGACCATTGGTCGCCCGCCCTCAAACGCATGTCTTCCCGCATTTTACCAGGGCGCCGTCGGCCGCCTGTGTCTTGCTTTTCACCGCAGAGCGTGTTGCTTTGGTAAAATCATATCAAAAGCATTTCTGTGAAGAAAGAATTGAAAAAATTTTCAATTTTTCTCAAAAGCACTTGACAAGTGACCGATCGGTAACTATAATATAAGTTATCGAGCGGTAACCGCTTGAGAGGAGGATTTTTTATGGCTGAAGGAACGAAATTAAAAATATTGGATGTTGCTTTACAATTGTTTTCTCAAAACGGATATCTTGGTACTTCTATGAACGATATTGCATTGCAACTCGGAATTACGAAGCCCGCTTTGTATAAGCATTATACGAGCAAGCACGAGATACTTGAGTGCATTGTCGAGCGTATGAATGAGATGGATTTTGAGCGTGCCAAGGAGTATGAAATGCCAAAAACACAATCCGACGGCTTTGCGGATGCTTATGTGAAAACACCGATTGAGAAAATTCGTGCATACAGCATAGCGCAGTTCCGCCATTGGACGGAAGAAGAGTTTCCTGCGCAGTTTCGGAAAATGCTGACGCTTGAGCAGTATCGCGATGCGGAAATGGCGAATCTCTATCAAAACTACCTTGCTACCGGTCCGGTGGAGTATATGGCGGCGATTTTCAGGAAAATGACCGATTCGGATGGGGAAGCTATGCAGTTGGCACTTGACTTTTACGGTCCGATGTATCTGCTTTACAGCGTGTATGACGGGGCAAAAGACAAGGAAGCGGTTTTTGAATTGCTCGGGAAACATGTTGACCGATTTATTTCCGGTATAAAGTCGCACGGAGGCGCAAGATGATAGAATCAATCGTTTATACCAGCAATACGGGCAGCGCGGCACAATACGCAAAGTTATTGTCCGAGAGAATCGGGTTGCCCGTATACTCTTTGAAAGACGCATCAAAAGTATTGCCACGCGGAGCCGAGATCATCTATATCGGCTGGATCGCGGCAAGTGCCGTGAAAGGCTATGCCAAAGCTGCCAAGAGATACCGTATAAGAGCGGTGTGTGCGGTCGGCATGGGCAGAACCGGAACGCAGACGGAAATCGTGCGGAGAAAGGCTGCTGTTCCTGCGAATATTCCGCTGTTTACTCTGCAAGGGAATTTTGATGTGAAAAAGCTGCACGGTATTTACCGACCGATGATGGCGATGATGGTCAAAATCACAGGTAAGAGTCTTGCGGCGAAGAAAGACCGCACCCCCGAGGAAGACGAAATGCTGGATATGATGCTCCGCGGCGGAGAGCGGGTCAGACCGGAACATTTAAGCGCCGTACTCGATTGGTACCGCGCGCAACCATAAGGATCGGAGGAATTTGTTATGATATGTCCGAAATGCGGAAAGGAAACGGAAAAAGGCTATCTGTTCAGTAGCAAGGATGGCGCGCTCAGCTTCGCAAATGAAGTGCCGGGCGCCTTGGAAAATGCCAAAAAAGCAGAAGGCTTTGTGAAGCTCACAGGACCGAAGGTCGGCGGACGCACAAGCATGGAAGCCTGCCGCTGTGATGCGTGCAGAATGATTATCATTTCATACAGAGAGGAAGCGGCAAAAATATGAAACTCTATTTCGGAAACGGAGTCACTACGGCAACAACGCTTATGATCCTTGCACTGCTCGGGTTTATCGGTTATTCGTTTTTTAACCGTTCAAATATTCTGTATTGGGGACGCAGAAGTGCAATTCTGCTTGTTTTCGGTCTTGTGGTCTGCTGCTTTGCGGCGGCGCGGGATGGCTTGGATAAGACGATTCAGCACATCATCGACGGCAGCTGTGCACCGGGGCTGTTTCCGCTTGTCAGCATTCCTACGATCGTTGGCTGTATCGGTGCGCTGTTGATTATCGTTGCCGCCATTGCTACGCCGATCGCCAAAACACAGCACACACGAGAGATATGGTTCTATGTGATGTCGGGCGGCGCAGTGCTGAAAATCGTGACGATGGAAATCGCACGGATCATTCTCTGAAGCGAAAAGGAAAGAACACAATCTGCCGTGACTGCGGAAGGGTACAAAAATGGAGCTTCGGGAACTGCAACCATATATACAAAAAAATCAGCCGAATATCTGCCAGATCAGCGTGCTTCAGAACGGAAACGAACTCTACTCCGCAGAGTGGAACGGCTATCAAAAAACAGACTGCGTCCATATCGCATCCGCCACGAAAAGCGTGATGGCGCTGCTGATCGGCATTGCTGTCGACCATAAAATAATTGGCAGTGTAAATGATAAGGTGCTTTCCTTCTTTCCCGGGTATTCGGTCAAACGCGGCGAAAAGACGATTTTCAATGTGACGATCCGACATCTTCTGACTATGCGCGCACCCTATAAGGGGCATGGTGACCCGTGGACGAAGGTGTGTTCCCGTGAGGACTGGACGGAGGCGTCGCTGGACTTCCTTGGTGGGAAGGGCGGCATTACCGGTGAATTTGACTATCGGACGGTTTGCCTGCACATTCTCTCCGGTATCCTTTTCAAAGCCTCCGGTA
>CALAFS010000118.1 GCA_937892405.1 uncultured Clostridia bacterium | reverse complement strand
GAGTATTATGAGCAAACAGTTGTTTACATCCGAGTCGGTGACGGAAGGGCATCCCGACAAAATCTGCGACAAGATTTCCGATGCGATCCTTGACGAAATGCTTCGTCAGGACCCGATGAGCCGTGTCGCATGCGAGACCTTTGCCACGACGGGTATTATCACCGTCATGGGGGAGGTGACGACCAAGGCGAGCGTCGACATTCAGCGTATCGTGCGCGATACCGTGCGCGAGATCGGCTATGACCGTGCGAAGTACGGCTTCGATGCGACGACCTGCGCCGTCCTCAGTTCTCTGCATGAGCAGAGCCCCGACATTGCCCTCGGCGTCGACCGTTGCGCGGAGGCAAAGAACGGGGAAATGACCGATGATCTCAACATCGGCGCGGGCGACCAGGGCTTGATGTTCGGCTATGCCTGCAACGAGACCCCCGAGCTGATGCCCCTGCCGATCTCGCTGGCGCACCGTCTGGCAAAGCGCCTCACCGAGGTGAGAAAGAACGGAAAGCTTTCCTATCTCCGCCCGGACGGCAAGACGCAGGTGACCGTGGAATACGAAAACGGAAAGCCCGCGCGCGTCGATACCGTCGTCGTCTCCTCTCAGCACAGTGCGGAGATCGACACCGACACCATCCGCAAGGATATCATTGATCAGGTAATTCTCCCCGTCATTCCGCACGAGCTTCTTTCGGGCGAGACGAAAATCTATGTGAACCCCACCGGCAGATTCGTCATCGGCGGTCCCGCCGGCGATACCGGTCTCACCGGACGGAAGATCATTGTCGATACCTATGGCGGATACGCCCGCCACGGCGGCGGCGCCTTCTCGGGAAAAGACCCGACAAAGGTCGACCGCAGTGCGTCTTACGCCGCCCGCTATGTTGCGAAGAATATCGTGAAGGCGGGACTTGCCGACCGTTGCGAGGTGCAGGTCGCTTATGCGATCGGCGTCGCTCACCCCGTATCTCTGATGATTGACACCTTCGGTACGGGAAAGGTGTCGGATGAGAAGCTCGTTTCGGCGGTGGAAAAACTGGTGGATTTGCGCCCCGCCGCCATTATCCGCAAGTTTGATCTGCGCCGCCCGATCTATAAAGAACTTGCCGCCTACGGACACATGGGAAGAGAAGATCTCGGCGTGAAGTGGGAAGAGTGCGACATCGCGGACAAGCTCGCAGAGCTTTGCAAATAATTTTTTCAACGCAAAAAGGACTGCCGGGCGGCAGTCCTTTTTGCGTTGCTTTTTACTTTACCGCTTTTCCTTACGCCAATAAAAACACAATCCCCGCCGCCAAAAGTCCCTGAAACAGTTTCATCGGATAGTACCGTCTGACCGACAGCCCGCTTCCAGAGAGAAAGTGCCCCGCCTGAAGGTGCACCGAAAGCCCCGAAAAGGAGGTGGCAAAGGCGGTGAGCGCGAGCGTCAGACGGGCGGGGAGAGGAGAGAGCGCCGCGAGATAATAAGCGGCGTTTCCCACTTCGAGAAAAGGGAAGAGAAACGAGAGCACCGCACCGTTCGGAAGGAAGTGTGAGAGAAGCCCCGTCACCACCGAGAAGAAGGTCAGAAAGGACGCGACGGCGAGCGTGTTCACTCCCGCGTCGCGGATACAGGTGACAAGATCGAACTCTTTTTGCTCTCGGACACCGCCGCCGTTCCCCGCGCGGTGCCCGATACCGAAGAGAATTCCGACGATTATCGCGGAGAGCACCATCGCGAGATAGAGAAGCACTCCCTCCCGCATACTCCCCCGCATGCCGATGCCGATCGCACTCACAAGGAAGGCAGGCCCCGTATTGTTGGAAAAACCGATCAGCCGCTCCGCCTCGTCTTTTTCGAGCCGCCCCGCGCGGTAGAGATCCACGGTGCATTTGACCCCGAGGGGGAACCCGCAGAAAATCCCCGTGAAAAACGCACCGATCCCGCATCGGTGAATGTGAAAGATCCGCTCGAACGGACGCGCCACGAGTGAGAGGGAATCGAAGGAGGAAAAGGCTGTGACGATTCCCGAGAGGATCATAAAGGGGAAGACTGCGGGAATGACGGTGCGTGCGCAGAGCGTCAGCCCGAGGCGCACCGCCGCCGCGATCTCTTCGGAGAGGAAGACTGTGGAGAGAAGAACAGAGAGGAGAAGGAGCGTCAGGATCTTCTCCCATACCGCCCCGAGCGCCGGAAGGTTCTCTCCATTCCTTATCGCGCGTTGCCTTTTCTCTTCGCCGACCGTCATTTTTTTCTCTCGCTTTCATACATTTTAGTATACGAATATGAGATGCGGAGGAGAAAAATGATACCCGATAAAAAAGAAAAGAAGAAAAACGAGCCGAAGTCCCCGGCGTTCGCCGGTGCCGTTTCCCTTTTTCACGCGGAGATCGACCCCGCACCGGGCGGTGTGCGTATGACGGTCGGCGGCGTCTCTCATGTGACGGATCTCTCACCGAATGCTCTTTCTCTGACGACGGAAAAAGGCGGAATTGAGATCACGGGATCTTCACTTTCTCTCACTGTGTTTGAAAATCGGATTGTCGGAATTTCCGGTCATATAGAGGAGATAAAACTGCGATATGGTAAACATTGATTGTCTTTTTCTCGGTTACAGACGCTTTTATATTGAAAAAGAAGACATCGCCGGCGTTGCCGATTGCCTTCTGAATCACGGGATTTCTGCGAAGATTTCGGAGGACGGAAGCTTTGCTTTGCCTCTTCGTCGCGCGAGCGGCGCAAGACGCGCGCTTGCCGCCTTTCCCGGGGTGCGCGTTTCGGAGCCTCTCGGCGTCCCGGGCTTTTTCTTTCGGTACCGTCGTCGCTACGGTATCTTTGCCGCTCTTCTTTTTGTTCTCACCTTTGCTTTTTTTACGGGCGGGCGCGTTTGGGACATTCGTGTCGAGGGGGAGGGCGAACTTTCGGACGCCTATGTCACCGAGGCGCTTGCCGACGCGGGGCTTACCCCCGGCGTGCGCTTTTCCGATCTGGATCTTTCGGCGCTTGAATCCGATGTCCTCCGCACCTCGGAGCGCATCGCGTGGCTGAACATCAATCGCCGCGGCAATGTCGCCTATGTCAGAGTCGCCGCACGCGCCGAGACACCGGAAGATGCGACGGAACGAAGGTACGCGAATATCGTCGCGGATGAAGATGCCC
>CALAFS010000117.1 GCA_937892405.1 uncultured Clostridia bacterium | reverse complement strand
GTTTCCACCTCTTCCGTGTTTCTTTGCTCTTTCCGAGGGCTTTATTCTATTTTTTCTTTTTCTTCACCCCAACTATTGACAAAGAGCCAAAAGAACAAAAGCAGCGAGAAAATCCGGACGGTCTTATTTTTGAAAGCCGATCCCCCGTTTTCGGGGCACTTTTCTGACTTTAGCAACCTAACTGCCTGTGAGTGATAAAGATGCCGCACAAAATAAAGCCATTATGATATTGTAAAAAGCGCCCATGCTGTCATTCTGACAGCATGGGCGCTTTCTCTTTGTGTAAAGATTACTTCGTTTCTTCGGTGGATGCGACTGCCACGAGCTTTACGATCGCCATTTCGGCGCCGTCGCCACGGCGGGGACCCATCTTCAGAACCTGCGTATAGCCGCCGTTTACATTTGCGTAAGCGGGAGCGATGACGCTGAAGGTCTTCTTTGCAACATCTTCCTTCGTGATGAAGGTAAGTGCTTTACGGTAAGCGGCGAGGTCGCCCTTCTTACCGAGAGTAATCATTTCGTCCGCTTTTGCGGAGACTTCCTGCGCTCTTGTATAGGTGGTCTCGACCTTGCCTCTTTCGAGAAGGAGAGTGACCATACCACGAAGCATAGCTTTGCGCTGTGCGGTGGTTCTTCCGAGCTTTCTCATCTGTTTATCCTCCTGTTTCTTATTCTTCGACTTTCTTCAGATCAAGACCCAAAGAATGAAGTTTGAGAATGACTTCTTCGAGCGATTTACGACCGAGGTTACGCACCTTGATCATATCCTCTTCCGTACGATTGATCAAATCCTCAACGGTGTCTATGCCGGCACGCTTCAAGCAGTTGAAGCTGCGCACAGACAGATCAAGTTCCTCAATGGTCATCTCAAGGACTTTCTCCTTCTTCACCTCGGCACGCTCGACCATGATCTCGGCTTTCTTCGCCTCGTCGGACATGTCGATGAAGAGTTTAAGGTGTTCATTGAGAACCTTGGCTGCAAGAGAAATCGCTTCTTTCGCGGTGATGGTTCCATTGGTCTGGATCCGCATGGTCAGTTTATCATAGTCGGTGATGTTCCCTACACGCGTATTCTCTACGCTGTATTCCACCTTGTAAACAGGGGTGAAGATCGAATCGACGAAAATCAGTCCGATCGGAGCGCCGACATTGGCACCGACATTCTGAAGGTAGATCTGCTTGTTGGCGTCGGAGGAGACATAGCCTCTTCCCTCGTCAAAGGTGATCTCCATGTAGAAACGCGCATTCTCGCTGACGGTGCAGATATGATGGGAGGGGTTCAGGATCTTTACCTCCGCATCGGGGGTAATACTACCGGCAGTGACCTCGCAGGGTCCTGTCACATCAATGACAACGGTCTTCGGGCATTCGCCTTCCAGCTTCGCAACGATTCCCTTGACATTCAGAACGATCTCGGGAACATCTTCCTTGACTCCGTTGCACGCGGAAATCTCGTGAAGAACACCGTCGATCTTGATGCTGGTCGCCGCATAACCGGGCAGAGTCGAAAGGAGAATTCTTCTCAGGGGGTTGCCGAGCGTATTGCCGTAACCGCGTACGAGAGGCTCTACCACGAACACTGCTTCATTGCCGTCGGCGGTCATATCCGTCGCGGTAATATTGAATTTCTCTATTGCGTTCATCATTGTTCTATTCCTCCTTATTTTGTATTGCAGATGACATTCTCTTACGAGAATCAGATATCACGAATACGGAGAAGAAAACGATCGGAGAACCCGTTCGCTTTTCTTCACACATATCGGAGGGATTACTTGGAATAGAGCTCGACGATCAGCTGTTCGTCAATTTCAAAGTCGATGTCATCTCTTGCGGGCATGGAAACGACCTTCGCCGTGAGGTTCTGAGGGTCTCTGTCAAGCCACTTCGGAGTTGCCTTCGATGCAAGAGCTTCGGCAAGCGCCTTGATCTTCGCGCTCTCCTTGCTGGTTTCCTTCACAGCGATGACATCACCCGGCTTCACAAGGATCGAGGGAATGGATACCTTCTTACCGTTGAGAGTGAAGTGTGCGTGAAGAACGAGCTGACGGGCTTCTTTTCTCGACTCAGCCATACCCATTCTGTAAACGACATTGTCAAGGCGTCTCTCAAGGAGGACAAGGAGGTTGGTACCCGTGATGCCTTCCATGTTTTCTGCCATGTCGTAGTAGTGACGGAACTGCTTCTCAAGCACGCCGTAGTAACGTCTTGCCTTCTGCTTTTCGCGAAGGTGCTTTCCGTATTCACCGACCTTCTTGCGTGCCGCGCCGTGCTGACCGGGAGCGGTGCTTCTGTGATCGAATGCGCACTTGCCGCTGGTGCAACGCTCGCCCTTCAGGTAGAGCTTGCAGCCTTCTCTGCGGCACTGTTTGCAGTTAGGACCTGTATATCTTGCCATTTTAACTTATACCTCCCTTTCGATTAAACGCGTCTGCGCTTCGGAGGACGACAACCGTTGTGAGGGATCGGTGTCACATCCTTGATCATGGTGATTTCGAGACCTGCGGTGGCGAGAGCACGGATTGCCGACTCACGACCTGCTCCGGGACCTCTGACGAGAACCTCGACCGTCTTCATGCCGTGATCCGCTGCGGCTCTGGCTGCCTTCTCTGCGGCGGTCTGAGCGGCATAGGGAGTCGACTTCTTCGAGCCTTTGAAGCCCATTTCACCCGAGGTACCCCACGAGATCACATTGCCCTGCATGTCGGTGATCGTTACAAGCGTATTGTTGAAGGTGGAGCGGATATGCGCTACGCCACGCTCGACATTTTTGCGCTCACGACGCTTTTTCACAACTTTCTTTGCTACTGCTGCCATGTCGAATTCTCCTTACTTCTTCTTGTTCGCGATGGTCTTTGCGGGACCTTTTCTTGTTCTTGCATTCGTCTTGGTACGCTGTCCTCTCACGGGAAGTCCTTTTCTGTGACGGATTCCGCGATAGCAGTTGATCTCGACGAGTCTCTTGATGTTCAGTGCAACTTCACGGCGAAGGTCACCCTCGACATGATAGTTGGCTTCGATCTCATCACGGAGGGACGCGATCTCAGCCTCGGTCAGATCCTTCGCGCGAGTGTCCGGGTTGATGCCGGTCTTTGCGAGAATGTCCTGCGAGCTTTTCAGTCCGATACCGTAGATGTAGGTGAGCGCGACTTCGACGCGCTTGTTGTTTGGAATATCAACACCAGCTATACGAGCCATTTCGATATTTACTCCTTTTTTTAATGTGTGTCAAACGAATTGGAAACGCGTGCCGGATTAACCCTGACGCTGCTTGTGCTTCGGGTTCTCACAAATGACCATGATTTTACCATGTCTTTTGATGATCTTGCACTTTTCGCAAATCTTCTTGACGGAAGGCTTAACTTTCATTTTAATAACCTTACCTTTCGGAAATTATTACTTCTTTCTCCAGGTGATACGACCCTTTGTGATATCGTACGGCGATACCGCAACGGTGACCGTGTCTCCTACGAGAATCCGGATATAGTTCATGCGAAGTTTGCCGGATATGGTAGCGGTCACAATGTGACCGTTCGGCAACTTGACTTTGAACACCGTGTTCGGCAGTACTTCGACCACCACACAGTCCTCAAATTCAATCAAATCGTCCTTTGGCAGAATAATCCCTCCCTTTTGATCGGTTAGAAAACTTTACTTATATGGGGTTTCGGTGAGAATGACGGGGTCGGAATCGGTAATCAGGATCGAATTCTCGTGGTGTGCCGCGAGTTTTCCGTCCGCCGTGACAACCGTCCAGCCGTCCGCCTGTACTATGACATCTTCGGTACCAACAGTCACCATGGGTTCAATGGCAACCGTCATACCCGCATACAGCCGCACGCCGTGCCCCGCTGTTCCGAAGTTCGGAATCTCGGGTTCTTCGTGAAGCTCGGCGCCGACACCGTGTCCGGTATATTTTCTCACAACGCCGAAGCCATTTGAAATGACGAAACTTTCCACCGCGTGTCCGATGTCCCCGATGCGTCCGCCTACTTTCGCAAAACGGATCGCCTCATAGAAGCTCTGCTCTGTGACCGAGATGAGCCTCAGCGCTTCATCGCTTACCTTGCCGACAGGGAAGGTTCTCGCACTGTCGCCATTATAGCCGCGGTAGCGGGCGCCGACATCGACCGACACGATATCCCCCTCGTGAAGAATTCTCTTCTTCGAGGGAATTCCGTGTATGACTTCTTCATTGATCGAGATACATACGCTTCCCGGGAAGCCGTCGTATCCGCGAAAAGCGGGCGTCGCGCCGCATCTCTCGATGAAGCGCCGCATCTTTTCGTCGATCTCCCATGTGGAGATACCGGGACGAATGATATCACGGGCGACGCAAAGCGACTCGCCGGTGATCTGTCCCGCTTTCTTCATCAGGGCAATTTCCTCGGAGCTTTTGATAATAACCATTATTCTTTGACTCCGAGAGCTTTCATAGTACGCTCAGAAATTTCACTGACACTGCCGACACCGTCGATGATCTTCAGATTTCCTTTTTTGGCATAGAAATCCTTTAACGGCTCGGTCGTGTTGTGATAGACCTCAAGGCGGGAAAGAACGACCGAGGGGTCGTCAACAGGGCGGGTGGTCAGCTCGGTGTTGCACTTATCACAGGTCACACCGTCCTTTGACGGATTGTGCTTTGTGTGATAGGAGGCACCGCACGAGGTGCACACGCGTCTGCCCGACATTCTTTCCACGATCTCCTCGTCGGCGACCTCGATCGAGACCACCGCGTCAAGGGTCACGCCCATCGCGTCAAGTGCTTCTGCCTGCGGCACGGTACGGGGGAATCCGTCAAGGATAAACCCGTGTGCGCAGTCCGATTCGGCAAGGCGCTCCTTGATGATTCCGATGACGACATCATCGGGAACCAAGGCTCCCTGCTCAATAAATTTTTTGGCTTTCTGTCCCATTTCGGTTCCGGCTTTCAGTGCCGCACGAATGATCGCGCCCGTCGATATCGTAGGGATACCGAGCTTTTCGGCGACGATCTCCGCCTGCGTACCTTTCCCGGCACCGGGAGCGCCAAGAAAAATTATTTTCATTTCGTGACCTTTCTATTGTTTCTCGGGGGCGTGCCTCCGCCCGGAGGCGGAAGCGTATGTCCCCTCAGATCATCAGTTCAAAAAGCCCTTGTAATTACGCATGGTCAGCTGAGCTTCCAGCTCACGGAATGTCTCAAGCACGACACCGACCACGATCAGCAGTGTGGTACCGCCGAAGGTGAAGGAGTTCGCAAGGTTCGAGACACCGGACGCGGTGATGTCCGCGCCGAGGATCCATGCAATCAGAGGACGCAGAATGTGAGGTCCGCCGATGATCGGAACGATCGCGACGATGGCAAGGAAGAGTGCACCGACAAAGGTAACCTTGTTCAGGATCTTGCTGATGTACTGCGCGGTCGGTCTTCCCTGGCGGATACCGGGGATTGCGCCGCCCTGCTTCTTCAGGTTGTTTGCCACTTCAACCGGGTTGAAGGTGATCTGCGTGTAGAAGTAAGTGAATCCGATGATCATGATACCGAAGATCAGCGGGTAGAACCAGCCGTCGGCACCGAGGAAGTCGTAAAGACGGTTCCAGAAGTTTGCCTTCGACTCTCCGACACTCGCCACACTCTGGACACCGCAAAGGGCAAGGATTGTGGGAAGGAGGGAGACGATCGAGCTGGCGAAGATGACGGGCATAACGCCGGTCATATTCAGCTTGATCGGGAGGTTCGAGCTCTGTCCGCCGTACATCTTTCTGCCGACGACCTTCTTCGCATACTGGACGGGAATCCGTCTCTCCGAACCGGTCACCCAGATAACGAAAACGGTAATCGCAACCGTAATGGCAATCAGGAAGAAGGCGAAGAGGAAGGCTCCGATGACACGGACGACCACAGGGTCCTCGGTGTTGAAGGAGCTGATGACGAAGAGGACGAGGTAGTAGACCTTCGACGGAAGTTCCGAGACGATGTTCGCAAAGAGGATCAGGGAGATACCGTTGCCGATACCCTTATCGTTGATCCGCTCTGCCAGCCACATGATGAGGGACGCACCCGCACAGTAGCACGCGATGATAACGATCGCGAAGAGCCACGGAACGCTGCTCTCTGTCGCGAGATTGGAAAGGGCGCTGTTCGTACCGTCGCCGTTCTTCAGAAGGAAATAGTAACCGATCGCGGTCACGAGAGCCAGAACGACCGTCGTGATTCTTGTGATCATGTTCATGACCTTCTTACCGGACTCGTCTTTCGACAGCTCCCCGAGCTTCGGGAAGGCAACGGCAAGCAGCTGAATGATAATGGACGCATTGATGTACGGGGAGACGCCGAGCGCAAACAGCGTTGCCTGCCCGAGAGCGCCGCCCGACAGCGTATTCATATAACCGAGAATCGTTCCGCCAAACTGGCTGGCGAAGTTGTGGGCGTCGACAAAAGGAACAGGTATCACCGTACCGATGCGGTACAAGAGGAGAATGAGAAGAGTAAAAAGAATCTTACTTTTAATTTCCTTGGTGTGCCATGCGTTCTTCAGTGTCTGAAGCATTTATACCACCTCGGTCTTTCCACCGACTGCCTCGATCTTTTCCTTCGCGGACGCCGTGAAAGCGGCTGCCTTGACAGTCAGTTTCTTTGTAAGCTCTCCTTCTCCGAGTACTTTGACTCCGTCCAGAACGGTGCTGATGGCGCCGCACGCGAGAAGCGCGTCCGCGTCAACCGTTGCTCCGTCCTCGAACTTGTTCAATGCGCTGATGTTGATTACTGTGTATGCTTTTGCGAATTTGTTGTTGAAGCCTCTCTTCGGAAGCTTTCTGTACAGCGGAAGCTGTCCGCCTTCAAACCCGGGTCTGACACCGCCGCCGGAGCGCGCGTTCTGACCCTTGTGTCCCTTACCGGCGGTCTTTCCGTTTCCGGAACCTGTGCCTCTGCCCTTGCGGAAGCCTTCCTTCACGGAACCTTCAGCAGGGGAAAGTGTATGGAGCTTCATTGATTTTCCTCCTTTCAATTCCGATTAAACGGTCTCTACCTTGACAAGGTGAGAGATGACTTTGATTTTTCCGGTGACGGCGGCATTGTTCTCGAGAACGATGCTGTCGCCCGGCTTTGCGAGACCGAGAGATCTCGCGGTCGCGATCTGATTCTTCTTGCAGGCGATCAGGCTTTTTGTGAGGGTAATCTTTACATTTTCCATGTCATTCCCCTCCTTATGCCTTTACCGCGTCCGCGGAAAGTCCGCGGAGCTCGGCGATCTCTTCTGCGGTCTTCAGAGCGGCAAGTCCCTCAAAGGTAGCCTTGACTACATTCGTGGGGTTTGTCGAACGAAGGCACTTCGCACGGATATTCTTGATACCCGCGAGCGTGAGGATCGCACGGACGGTGCCGCCGGCGATGATACCGGTACCGGGGGCAGCCGGCTTCAGAAGGACCTTGCCTGCGCCATACTCGCCGATAACTTCGTGCGGGATGGTCGAGCCGTTCACCGAGACGGTGATGAGGTTCTTCTTCGCGTCTTCGATTCCCTTGCGGATCGCATCGGGAACCTCTGCCGCCTTACCGAGTCCGTAGCCTACATGTCCGTTGCCGTCTCCGACCACCATGATGGCGGCGAAGCGGGCGATACGACCGCCCTTTACGGTTTTGGATACACGGTTCAGCACAACGAGCTGCTCCTGAAGATCCAGCTCATTGGCATTGATGATCTTTGCCATGTGATTTCTCCTTCAAATGTTTCTTTTTGTCGAAACAGCGTATAAACCGGAAGTCAGAACTTCAGGCCGCCTTCTCTGGCGCCTTCCGCGAGCTCCGATACGCGTCCGTGATAAATGTAGCCACCGCGGTCGAATACGACGGCGGAAATGCCTTTTTCCATTGCTCTCTTCGCGAGAGTATTACCGACTTTTCTGGCAGCCTCTTTGTTCGAGCCGATACCGTCAAAGTCCTTTTCGTAAGTGCTTGCGCTGACCAGCGTCACGCCCTTCACATCGTCGATGATCTGAGCCGAGATGTTGGCGTTGGAGCGGTACACAGCGAGACGCGGTCTTTCGGCAGTACCCGAAATCTTGCCGCGAACTCTCTTATGTCTCTTAAGACGCTGCAGATTGCTGTCTGTTCTCTTAACCATGGGAACGCTCTCCTTTCATTATTTACCGGTCTTTCCGGCCTTGCGGCGGATCTTTTCACCGGTGTACTTGACACCCTTACCAAGGTAGGGCTCGGGAGGTCTCTTGGCTCTGATGACTGCCGCCATCTGTCCGACCGCCTGCTTGTCAATTCCCTTTACAAGGATCGTGACATTGTCGGGGGTCTCGAATTTGATGCCGTTCGCTTCCTCGAAAATGACGGGGTGCGAATAGCCGAGACCGAGGACGAGCTTCGTTCCCTGCTTTTCCGCTCTGTAACCGACACCGACAATCTCGAGCTTCTTGGTGAAGCCGTGAGTGACACCCTCGACCATGTTGTTGAGGAGAGTTCTCGTCAGTCCGTGAAGAGAGCGGGTCTCTTTTTCATCGTTCGGGCGGGTCACCGTGAGGGTGTTCCCTTCCTGTGCGATGGTAAGTTCCTTGTGGAAGGTCTCTGTCAGTTCTCCGAGCGGTCCCTTGACGGTGACGACATTGCCGTCCGCGACATTTACTGTAACGCCCGCCGGAATTGTAATGGGCATTCTACCGATTCTTGACATTCTTCTTACCTCCCCGTTACCATACGAAGGCGAGGATTTCGCCGCCGACATTGGCTTGTCTTGCTTTCTTGTCTGTCATAACGCCCTTCGAGGTGGAGACGATCGCGATACCGAGACCGTTCATTACCTTCGGCATATCCTCGCAGTTAGAGTAGATACGCAGACCGGGCTTCGATACTCTGCGCAGACCGTGAATGACCTTCTGCTTGCCGGGCGCGTACTTCAGGGTCACACGAATGATTCCCTGCTTGCCGTCCTCAACGATCTGGAACGCTTTGATATAGCCCTCTTCCAGCAGGATTTCGGCGATCGACTTCTTCAGATTGGAAGCCGGGATATCCACAGTCTCATGCTTCGCGTTGTTCGCGTTTCTGATTCTTGTGAGCATGTCTGCGATTACATCTGAAATTTGCATTATTTTATCCTCCTATATGCAAGTTCATGGTTTCTTGCTGCCGCAGTGCGGCGGCTGACCGACGGTTAAAATGCAAGGTATTGTTTGAAAGATCAACAACCTTTTTGCATTTTCCTGTCGGTAGTTTAGAGAGAATCCGGTTCCTCCGGTGAAGGAAGGAAAATTACCAAGATGCTTTTCTGACGCCCGGGATCTCGCCCTTGTAGGCAAGCTCACGGAAGCAGATACGGCAGATTCCGTACTTACGGAGGTAGGCATGAGGTCTACCGCAGATTCTGCATCTGTTGTAAGCGCGGGTGGAGAACTTCGGTTCTTTCTGCTGTTTCAGCACCATTGCTTTCTTAGCCATGTTTCATCCTCCTTCATTACTCTGCGAAAGGCGCGCCCATCTGGGCAAGCAGCTCTTTCGCTTCCGCGTCGGTCTTCGCCGTGGTGACGAAAACGATATCCATGCCGCGGATCTTTTCCACCTTGTCGTACTCGATCTCGGGGAAGATCAGCTGCTCTTTCAGGCCGAGGGCGTAGTTGCCTCTGCCGTCAAAGCCGTTCGGGTTGATACCCTTGAAGTCACGAACTCTCGGAAGCGCGAAGCTGAAGAGCTTATCCATGAATTCATACATCTTCTCACCGCGAAGGGTGACCTTAACGCCGATCTTCATGCCCTCGCGGAGCTTGAAGTTTGCGATCGACTTATGTGCATAGGTGGGAACTGCTCTCTGACCGGAGATCAGAGTGATTTCCTCGATGATGCTGTCGATGACCTTCGAGTTCTCTCTGGCATCGCCCGCGCCGACATTGATGACAATCTTGTCAAGCTTCGGAATCTGCATCACGGAAGAGTAGTTGAATTTCTTCATGAGGGCGGGAGCGACCTCATTCTTATACTTATCCTGGAATCTCGACATTTTCTCGCCCCTCCTCACTTAATCTCCGCGCCGCATTTCGCGCAGACGCGGGTCTTTGTCTTTTTACCGTTTTCCACGGTGACATTGTATCTGACGCGAACGGGCTTGTCGCACTTCGGGCAGACGAGCATCACCTTCGACGCATACATAGCGCCTTCGGTCTTCACGATGCTCGAGGTCTCACCCTGGCGTCTCGCCTTCGTGTGCTTGGACACGATGTTCGCACCGGCTACGATGACTTTTCCCTCTTCGGGAGCTGCCGCGATCACCTTTCCGCGTGTTCCTTTGGAATCACCGGAGATAACCTCGACCAGATCGTCTTTTTTCACATGAAGTTTCATTGGTTCGTTACCTCCTTTGATCAAAGCACTTCAGGTGCCAGGGACATGATCTTCGTGAAGTCATGCTCACGAAGCTCTCTTGCCACAGGCCCAAAGATACGCGTACCGCGCGGGGTCTTGTCGTCCTTGATGATAACTGCCGCGTTCTCATCGAATTTGATGTAAGAACCGTCGGCACGGCGGGTCTCTTTCACCGTTCTTACGACAACGGCCTTGACAACCTCACCCTTCTTTACGACGCCGCCGGGCGCTGCCTTCTTTACGCAACATACCACGATGTCACCGATTCCGGCATAACGGCGTCCGGAGCCGCCGAGAACACGAATGCACATAAGCTCTTTTGCACCGGTGTTATCCGCGACTTTCATTAACGATTGCTGCTGAATCACTGTTTTTTCCTCCTTTTTCGGCAAGCATTTGACCTGCCTACTGGTTTAGTGATGTCTTTTGATTATTTTGCCTTTTCGACGATCTCGACGAGTCTCCATCTCTTCGTCGCGGAAAGGGGTCTCGTCTCCATTACAGCTACCTTGTCGCCGATACCGCATTCGTTCTTTTCGTCGTGTGCGTGGATCTTGACCGTTTTCTTCATGATCTTTCCGTACTTGGGATGGCGGACATTGTCCTCAATGGCGACGACAATGGTCTTATCCATTTTGTCGCTGACGACCTTGCCGATCCGCACTTTTCTTAAATCACGGGTTTCCGTCATTGTTCTGTTTCTCCCTTCAAGCATTCTTCTCACGAAGAACGGTCATAACGCGTGCAATGTCATGCTTCACATCTGTGATCTTATGAGGATTGTCAAGCTGATTGATCGCAAGCTGGAAACGAAGATTGAAGAGTTCTTCCTTGAGTTCACCGAGTTTCGCGTTGAGCTGCTCGGCGCTCATCTCTCTCAGTTCTTTTGCCTTCATCGCTTAAGCCTCCTCTTTGGTTTCTAAATCCGCCTTTGTCACAAACTTGCACTTGATCGGAAGTTTGTGTGCGGCAAGACGCATAGCTTCTTTTGCCTGCTCTTCGGTGATGCCGTCCATCTCAAACATCACTCTGCCGGGCTTCACCACGGCAACCCAGTACTCGGGCGAACCTTTACCGGAACCCATTCGGGTCTCGGCAGGCTTCTCGGTGATGGGCTTGTCGGGGAAGATCTTGATCCAGACCTGACCGCCACGCTTGACATATCTTGTCATAGCGATACGGGCAGCCTCGATCTGATTCGAGGTGATCCATGCCGGCTCGAGGGCAACAAGACCGTAAGAGCCGTGGGAAATCTTATTTCCGCGAAGGGCTTTACCTTTAAGACGGCCGCGCTGAACGCGTCTGTACTTAACTCTCTTCGGCATTAACATTACTTTCTGCCCTCCTCATTCTTTCTGAAGTTACGCCCATCACGACGGCCGCCGTCTCTGTTATTGCTGTTCTGACGGGGACGACGATCACCGTTGTTATCGTTTCTTCTCGGGCGTCTCTCGCGACGGTCGGATCTCTGATCGGCAGCGCCCTCAGCGAGGACTTCGCCCTTGTAGATCCAGACCTTTACGCCGATCTTACCGTAGGTGGTGTTTGCTTCATAGAAGCCGTAGTCGATGTCGGCTCTGAGGGTCTGAAGCGGAATGGTGCCCTCATGGTAATGCTCGACACGGGCAATCTCGGCACCGCCGAGACGGCCGGAGCAGCATACCTTGATACCTCTTGCGCCGAGGCGCATGGTTCTGCCGATGGCGAGCTTCATTGCGCGGCGGAAGGATACTCTCTTCTCCAGCTGAGCGGCGATGGACTCGGCGACAAGCTGGGCGTTGATGTCGGGATTCTTGATCTCGATGACATTCACAACGACCGGGCAGCCGACCATGGCTTCCAGCTCCGCTCTGAGCTTCTCGATCTCCGCACCGTGGAAGCCGATGACGACACCGGGCTTCGCGCACTGAATGAAGACTCTCACGCGGGCACTGTCGCGCTCGATCTCGATCTTCGGGATGCCGGCGCCCTGGAGCTTCTTTTTAATGTAGGTTCTGATACGGTAGTCGGATACGATGTTGTCGCCGAACTTCTTGTCTTCGACGAACCATCTGGAATCCCAGTTCTTGATCACGCCTACGCGCAGACCGTGGGGATTAACTTTCTGTCCCATTGTCAACCTACCTCCTTCTCTTTGACTGCAAGTGTAACATGGCTGGTTCTCTTCAGGATCTGGAACGCTCTGCCCTGTGCTCTCGGCTGGACTCTCTTCAGTGTGGGTCCGGGGCATACGAAGCATTCAGAAACATAGAGGTTGCTCGCATCCATGTTGAAATTGTGTTCGGCATTTGCTACCGCGCTCTTCAGGAGCTTTACGAGGGACTCGGCGGCGATCTTGTTGGTATTCTTCAGAATAGCCATCGCTTCATCGGTGTCCTTGCCTCTGATGAGATCGAGAACGATCTGCACTTTGCGCGGAGAAATTCTCACATATTTAAGATGTGCTTTTGCTTCCATTTAGGGAATTGCCTCCTATCGCTTACTTTCAGTTTCCGTTGTTCGATGTTTTTGAGCCCGCATGACCCTTGAAGGTACGGGTAAGTGCAAATTCGCCGAGCTTGTGTCCGACCATGTCTTCCGTGATATACACCGGAACATGCTTTCTTCCGTCGTGGACGGCGATCGTATGTCCGACGAACTCAGGGAAGATCGTCGAAGCGCGAGACCATGTCTTCAGCACCTTTTTCTCATTCTTTTCATTCATAGCGACGATACGGTCGAACAGTTTCTGCTCTACATAAGGCGCTTTCTTTAAGCTTCTGCTCATTGTGTTTCTCCTTACTCAAGTCTCATTACTTCGCGTTACGGCGCTTGATAATGAATTTGTTGGTTCTTGCCTTCTTGTTTCTCGTCTTGTAGCCGAGAGCGGGCTTGCCCCAAGGAGTAACCGGTCCGGGATGTCCGACAGGAGACTTACCTTCACCACCACCGTGAGGGTGATCGCAGGGGTTCATGACAGAACCGCGAACCGTCGGGCGGATGCCCATGTGACGGGTCTTACCCGCTTTACCGAGTTTCACGGTCTCGTGCTCAAGGTTGCCGACCTGTCCGATCGTCGCTTTGCAGTCGAGACGGACGATGCGGACCTCTCCCGAGGGGAGACGGATCTGCGCCGTGCCGTTCTCCTTCGCCATCAGCTGTGCGAAGGCGCCCGCAGAGCGGACGAGCTGTGCGCCCTTACCGGGGTAGAGCTCGATGTTGTGAATGATCGTACCGACGGGAATAGACGAGATGGGGAGCACATTGCCGGGTTTGATATCCGCATCGGCGCCGGTGGCGACGACATCGCCGTCGGTGAGTCCGACGGGAGCAATGATATAGCTCTTCTTGCCCTCATCGTTCTCGAGGAGTGCGATATAGGAAGTTCTGTTCGGGTCGTACTCGACGCCGATGACCTTTGCCGTACCTTCGCCGTCTCTCTTGAAGTCGATGATTCTGTACTTCTGCTTGTTGCCGCCGCCCTGATGACGGACGGTGATCTTACCGTAGCTGTTTCTGCCGGCGTTCTTTTTCTTCTTCGCGATAAGGCTCTTCTCGGGTGTGAACTTGGTAACCTCGTCGAAGGAAGGACTCATCATGTTTCTGCGCGACGGTGTTGTCGGCTTATATCTCTTTGTAGCCATTGTTCACTACCTCCCTCAGTTCATGCTATCGAAGAAGGGGATCGTAGCGGATTCTTCGGTCAGGGTGACGATCGCTTTCTTCCACTCGCCCGTGAAACCGGCGTGTACGCCGTATCTCTTCGGTTTCTTCTTCATATTGATGACATTGACCTTGGCGACCTTGGTCTTCTTGAACATCGCCTCGACGGCAGCGGCGATATCCGCCTTCGTCGCGGTCTTAACCACTTCAAAGCTGTAACGCTTTGCACCGACGGAGTCCATGCTCTTCTCGGTGATGAGAGGTCTTACAATGATATCCGCGTAAGATTTCATCTTGCATATACCTCCTCGATTTTATTCACCGCGTCCTTCGCGATGATGAAGGTGTCGCAGTTCAGGACATCGTACACATTGACGGTGTTCCACTGCGTGGTCTTGACGCCCTCGATATTGTCGCAGCTCTTGATCACGAAGCCGTTCACTTCGGGAAGCACGATGAGTGCTTTCTTCGCGGAACCGAGATTTGCGAGCATGCCGACGATCGTCTTGGTCTTGTACTCATTCATCGTGATGTTGTCGACGACGATCATCTCGCCGTTTGCAACCTTGGAAGACAGAGCGCTGAACAGCGCGACTCTCTTCACACGCTTATTGAGGGTGACGCGGTAGCTGCGGGGCTTCGGGCCGAGCGCTACGCCGCCGTGTGTCCACTGAGGAGAACGGGTGCTTCCCTGTCTTGCACGACCGGTACCCTTCTGCTTCCAGGGCTTCTTACCGCCGCCGGAAACTTCCGTGCGGGTCAGCGTGGACTGTGTGCCCTGTCTCTGGTTGAGCAAATACGCTCTGACTGCGGTATGGAGGACTGCTTCATTGACTTCCGCGCCGAACACGGTGTCCGACAGAGTGATCTCGCCGACTTCCTTGCCCGCCATATCAACAACTTTCATATTAGGCATTGTATGTTCCTCCTTCCGTTATGCTTTGACCGAGTCGCGGAGGAAGACGATTCCGCCCTTGGAGCCGGGAACCGCGCCCTTGACCGCGATCAGATTCTTTTCTGCATCAATCTTAACCGCAACGAGGTTAAGAATGGTAACCTGCTCGTTACCGTACTGTCCAGCCATCTTCTTGTTCTTGTAAACGCGGGAAGGCGTGGAGTTTGCGCCCATAGAGCCGCACTGACGGTGAATGGGACCTGTACCGTGGGTCATTCTCAGAATGTGATGTCCCCATCTTTTCACGCAGCCGCTGAAACCGCGTCCCTTTGTGATACCTGTGATGTCGACCTTGTCGCCTGCGGCGAAGGTATCGACGGTTACCACGGAACCGACCTCGTATGCGCTCGTGTCGTCCAGTCTGAATTCCTTCAGATGCTTCTTCGGGGAGACACCGCTCTTTTTGAAATGACCGAGTTCAGCCTTGGTGAGGTGCTTCTCTTTCGCATCCTCAAACGCGAGCTGAAGTGCGTCATACCCGTCGTTTGCGACGCTCTTCTTCTGTACTACCGCGCACGGACCCGCTTCAATCAGGGTCACCGGTATTACATTGCCTTTTTCGTCGAAGATCTGGGTCATACCCAGCTTCTTTCCGATCAAACCTTTTTTCATTTTTCCTCCATACAGTTATTGGTTGACGGGTTGAATTTTCGCTTTCCGCGGAGCCGCCAACTTGACTTTGAGGCTTTGCCTTCGGGATTTGAAGCTCCCGACCCCCGAGGGGGATTTTCTTACGCCTTGATCTCGATCTCGACACCGGCGGGAAGCTCGATGCTCATGAGAGCCTCGACGGTCTTCTGCGCAGGATCCAGAATGTCGATCAGACGCTTGTGCGTGCGCATCTCAAACTGCTCACGGCTGTCCTTGTACTTGTGAACCGCTCTCAGGATCGTGACGATCTCTTTGTCGGTCGGAAGCGGAATAGGACCGCTGACCCGGCTTCCGTTCTTCTTAGCCACTTCCACTACCTTCTGCGCTGCGGCGTCGATGATGGTGGCATCGTAGCTCTTCAGTCTCACTCTGATCTTTCCTTTTGCCATCGTTTTGTCCTCCTTTACGAATTGCTTTCATCCGCATTAAGAAGGGCGAGCAGGTTTCACACTGCGCCGGGCGTATCATCTACGCCCCAACAAAATCAGTTCTGAAAGTCCACCGCAGGGACAGACGAACCGACCTTATGACACAGTTGCCGCAAGCGGCACCCGCTGATTTCGCCCGGTTAAATATCGGACATACTCCACGGAAATTCCCCGTCAGACGACGGCAACCTCCCGCTTCATCGCATATCAAGCTCAATTATTATATCTTAAATATGGCAAAATTGCAATAGGTTCAGCAATTTTTTGCAAATTTTCCGTGTAGAATTTTTGCCGAATTTTTCCGCTATCATTTATGCAACATGTACAAAATCGTAAAAAATCGGATGATTTTCGGGAAAAATCAGGCTTTTTTCGTGATTGTAACAATATGTTCATAATTTTATTGTAGAATAAAGATATCTTTTCGTCCTCCCTCCCCTATTAAATATAAAAGGTAGGAAACGGGGCGGCGATCTTCCGCGAAAGGCGATGGCTCCGGACGGATGCACCGGAGCACCGAACAATGGATATGAAACTTAAAAACGACCGGCACGGGATCTACACCCCCGCCTTTTATCTCCTTACGCTGTGCGCTGTGATTTTGCGCACGGTGGCACTCTTTATCGGATATGACACGGTGACGGGGTACTACACGACGGCGCTCGGAAAATGCGCCGACATCTTTGCGACGGTGTCCGTGCTCTTCTTCCTCTCCTATGCGCTCGTACACCGCAAGGATGCGGGACATGAGATCTCCCTCTTCTCTCCCATGGCATATGTGCCGTCGGGAATCGTCGCGGTGGCGCTTCCTTTCCTTTCCAAGCAGCTCTTTCAGGCAGCGGCGGGCGCACAGGAAACGGCGCGCACGCTCCCCATGCGGGCGACGGCGATTTTATGCGCGGTGCTCGCTCTTCCCGCGATGCTGTTCTTCCTTCTCTGTATTCTCTCACCGCGCACGCTCTCCCGCGTGCGGGGAGAATGCGGGATCCTGACAGCACTCGCCTTCGCCGCGTACGCCGCCTATCTTTACTTCAACACTTCCCTGCCGATCAATGCACCGGGAAAACTGACCGAGCAATGCGCCTATCTTCTGATCGCGCTCTTCTTCTTATATGAGACGCGGATCGCGCTCGGGCGGGAGTGCCGCCCGCTGTATGCGGCATTCGGCTTCGCCGCCGCCTATCTTGCGGCATATACCGCACTGCCGGCGCTGATTCTCTATTTCGCGAAAGATCTTATCGTCTCCGACAGCCTGCCGGCGACGGTTCTGACTTTCGGACTGTTTCTCTTCCTGCTTTTCCGCGTCCTGCTCGCAGGCAGAAAGGACGAAGCGGAGCACACGCCCCTGACAGATTCCCTCTTTGCCCTTGCGGCGGCAAGAGAAGAGAGCGTGCGCGAAGCGGGTCCTCTGCCCTATGACATTCTGGAGGCGGAGAAAAACGATCCCGACCATCTGCCCGCCGACATCTTCGCCGACCTCGCGGAGGTCGAAGACGAGGAAGAGCCGGAGAGCATGTCGCAGGAGAGTACGGAAAGCGGTGAAGAAGAAACCGAAGCTCCCGCCCCAGAAACGGATGCCGCGGAAGAGCGCGGAACGGACAATGTCACGGCGTCGGAAAGCGATACCGAAGACGAAGAGGAGACAAAAGAAGAATGAAGAAAATTCTCGTCATTGACGGCAGCAGTATCATTCATCGCGCATATTACGGCGTGCGCCCGCTCAGTACCAAAAGCGGAAAGCCGACCAACGCGATCTACGGCATGGTGAACATGATTTCCCGTCAGCTCGACACGGTAAAGCCGGACTACGCCGCCGTCGCCTTCGATCTGAAGACCCCCACCTTCCGTCACAAACTCTATCCGGAATACAAGGCTGGACGGCGCCCGACGCCGGAGGATCTCGTCGCACAGTTTGACGATGCAAAAGAAGTGCTCCGTGCGATGGGACTACACATTCTGACGCTCGAGGGATATGAAGCGGACGACATTCAGGGCACCGTCGCACACATGGCACACGATGTGCCGGACACCGAGAGTTTCGTCTTCTCCGGCGACCGCGACCTGCTCCAGCTGATCGACGACAAGATCACCGTCCTCCTCGCCACCAATACCGAAACCCTGCCGATGCACGAGGAAGAATTCCGGGCAAAATACGGGATCCCCTCCTCCGAATTCGTGGATATGAAAGCGCTGATGGGCGACTCCTCCGACAACATCCCGGGCGTCGCCGGCATCGGCGAAAAGACCGCCGCAGGGCTGATCGCCGCGTTCGGTACGCTTGAGGGAATCTATGAGCACATCGACGACCCCACCATCAAAAAAGGCGTGCGGGAAAAGCTGCTCGCCGACCGCGAAACGGCATTTCTCTCCCGTACGCTTTCCCGCATTGATACGGCGGTTCCACTCCCTCTGACGCTTGGAGATCTCGCGTACTCCGGGATCGACAAAGCGGCGCTCTATCGGAAATTCACAGAGCTCGAGCTGAATTCTTTTATTGTAAAGTTTGGTTTGCATAAAGAAGATATCGAAGAAAAATCGGAAGAAAAACAAGAAGAATCGGAAACAATAGTTGACATTTCAGAGCTTCCGCAGAACCTGTCAGCAAAAAAACAGGTAGCGCTCCTTGAAGAAAACGGTGAGCTGTTTCTCTCGGACGGAATCGAAAGTTACCGCTTTACCGGAGAGCTTTGCGCCCTCGCCCCCCTCCTTTCGGGAGAGCGGGATCTTCTGACTTTTGAAGGCAAGCACCTTTGGCACAAGCTCACCGACGCCGGTTGCACGATCTCGGGCGAGGTGCGTTTCCTTGACCTTTCGCTCTACGCTTATGTGTTGAATCCCGGGAGCGGAAATACGACGCTCTCCTCTCTTTTCTCCATGTTTCTCGGCACGGTGCCGTCAGGCGCGGCACCGGCGCACCTCTTCCCTCTTGAGCGCGCCATGCGGGAAAAAGTGATCGCAGACGGTGAGCTTGCCGTCCTCGACGACCTCGAGATTCCGCTCCTCCCCATTCTCGCAAAGACCGAGCAGGTCGGCTTTCGCATCGACACGGAAGGCATGCGGGAATTCGGCGCGTCGCTCGGCGAGCTCGCCGAGGATCTGACCGGGCGGATCTACATGCAGGCAGGGGAAAAATTCAACATCAACTCACCGAAACAGCTCGGCGAAGTTCTCTTTGAAAAGCTCGGGCTGTCCTGCGGGAAGAAAAAGACAAAGAGCGGCTACTCGACCGATGCGGAGACGCTCGAAGAGCTCCGCGGTTACGCGCCGATCGTCGAGGATATTCTCGAATACCGCCAGGTGACAAAGCTGCGCAGTACCTACGCCGTGGCGCTCGTCGAAGCGGCAGACAAAGAGCATCGGATTCACACCGATTTCAAACAGACACTGACGGCGACAGGGCGGCTCTCCAGCGCCGATCCGAACCTCCAGAACATTCCGATCCGCACAAAAATGGGGCGCGAAATGCGGCGGTATTTCATCGCAAAGGACGGGTATTCCCTGGTAGACGCGGACTACTCGCAGATCGAGCTGCGCCTGCTCGCGCACATCTCGGGAGACGAGAAGATGCAGGACGCCTTCCGGAACGGTGAGGACATTCACCGCAAGACGGCGGCGGCGGTCTTCGGCGTGCCCGAAGAGGCGGTGACCGACGAGCTCCGTAAGCGGGCGAAAGCGGTCAACTTCGGCATCGTTTACGGCATCGGCGGATTCTCTCTCGCAAAGGACATCGGCACGACGGTCAAACAGGCAACCGCCTATATTCAGAATTACAAGCACAATTATCTCGACATCGACGCCTATCTTGACCGCGCGGTCAAGGAGGCGGAGGAGACGGGCTATTCCGTGACTCTTTTCGGCAGACGGCGCTATATCCCGGAGCTCTCGGCGCAAAACGCGAACCTGCGCGCATTCGGCAAGCGGGTCGCGATGAACGCGCCTATTCAGGGCACGGCGGCAGACATTATGAAGATGGCGATGATCCGTGTCGCAAAGAGGCTCGACCGCGAAGGGCTCGACGCCGAGCTTGTCATGCAGGTGCACGACGAGCTGATTCTCGAGGTGCGCGACGATCAGACAGAGCGCGCGGCGAAAATCCTGAAAGAAGAAATGGAGCATGCCGCAGACCTGTCCGTCCCGCTGACGGTTGATGTCTCGGTCGGCAAGAACTGGCTCGAACAGCACGAGATTCTCCAATAAAAGTCCCGTCACGAGAAAAATCTTTGTTTTCTACCTAAAATTAAAGCCTAACAGAGAAAAAGAGGATGCCGCATAGCATCCTCTTTTTCTCTTTGCAAAACAAACGGAGGTTCTTCCGTGGGGTCATTCGATCATGAGCTTGCGCACGCCCGAAAGGCTTCCGACCTCCCCCGCACGGCTCATGACCTCTTCGGTCAGAGCGTTGTCGATGGCAACCTTTGCGGCAGAGGTGTGATAGCGCTTTGCGACGCTCCAGAGGGTATCTTCGGGCTCGGGATAGCAGACGGTGATCCTCGTTTCGCTTCCCGCATCTTCATAAGGAGCACCGGCATGGAGCGCATCGAGAATCCGGATGCTCTTTTCTTCCCCGACGGTAAGCGTGCACACCGCGCGGCACTCCGCTTCGACGGTATCGCCGTTCAGCTTTGCGGTCGCGTCGGTCGGAATCAGGGTACATTCGATCTTCGCGCCGTCGGGCACGGAGACGGGCAGTTTCACCGTCGCGGTAAAAGGCGTTGTAAACTTCGTGTTGCCGTAGCTGATGCCCCCGTCCTCGGCGACGATACAGCCGACCGCATGGAAGGTACACTCGCCGTTCACGACGACGGCGTTCTTTTCCGCGCTCTTATCGCTCACGCGGATCTCCGCGGTGGTAAGGAAAATGTCACGGAGAGCGTCTTCGTCCTCCTTCGGGGTATATTCCCCGGTGAGCATCACAGGCTCGGTCGTCGAGGCGAGGAATTCCTCGTAGCGGAAATCCCGTGTTTCCGCGGTGCTCTCCGCCTCTTTCAGATATGCGTCGGTCACGACAGAAAGTTCGGTATTCCGATCGGTAGTGGCAGTATACTCCGCGACGCCGCTGACCGTGATGACGCTCCCTCCCTCGGCGTCCGCATTGACCGCGGTAGAGACGGAGGTCAGACGCGCGCCCGCAGTGGCGGAGTCATGCGCGGCAGTGCCCTCGATCGGAATCATTTCTTCAAAAGGAATTTCCTTTTTGATCCCGAAGGGCGGCTGATTTCCGCTTCTCACAATGGCGTTGAATGTGACGGTACCCTGGAGAAGAACGCCTCCCTCCACCCCTTCGGCGTGGTTGATCGTGACACCGCCTCCGGCGGCAATCACTTCGATCTCCTCGGGCGGGATTCCTTCCAGTTTTGCGAGCTCGTCGGCATATTCGCGCTCGCCGCCATTGCCGAACGCGCGGGAACGGATCCGGATCGGCTCCTCTCTCACCTCCGGTGCGCGTCCGTCCTCAAATGCGTCGCCCGCGACGGCAAGCGTCCCGCTCTCCCGCAGGCTGACACGCGTGGTCAGAGCACATTTTGCCGAGATTTTCCGTGGTCCGGAAAGGCGGAGGGAAAGATTCTGCACTCTGGTGTCCGCCGCGGCGTCAAGATAGCCGTCCTCCGACACAGGGAGCGACACTTCATAATCCGAGGTAAAAGACGCATTTGTGAGCTTTCCCTCACTGTCGGCATACAGAATATCATACGCGACGATCCCGGCGAATTCCACATCGGAACTGCCGACAAATTTTCCCGAAGGAGTGACCTTTGCCTCCGCCGAGAGAATCTTTTTCACATCCCCCTGATAATCGGGCAGAACATATTCGCACACGGACTCGGTATAGACGGCATCCGCGCCACATTCCTTCTGAAAGGTGTTTTCCATAGCAAGCCTCCAAAAAATTACTTTTCGACTTATCCTATGCCGCACCCGCCAACATTATGACAGCGAGTACTAAAAGATAAATAGGAAAGAATTCTTCGGAAGAGAGAGCCTTTCCTTAAAAAGCCTTTTCGCGATGGTAGAAATCTTTGATTTCTACCATGATACAGGCGCTCTTCCTCTTTTTATTCGGAGATAGAGCGCCAAAGAGGCGGAATCCGCCTTCGCAGAAAAAAACGGAAAAGCTTGTCGTTTATGCCAGGGTGTCTCTCATAACGGTGGTCGCGACAGAGCGGCGAACGCTTCTCGCAGCACATGCGGTTACAAAACGCAAAACTGGCGGAAGACAAGCAAGGTCGCATCAATTGCCGACAAAAAAGAGAGGCGGTTATTCGAAGAAAAACGCCCCTTTTTTAAAAAAAACGAGAGGCGGTTACCCGAAGATAACCGCCTCTTTGATAAGAAAGTCAGAAAATCTGACAGGACTTATGCAAGGATTTCGGAAACGACGCCCGAACCAACGGTACGACCGCCTTCACGAATAGCGAAGCGAAGACCCTTCTCGCAAGCGATGGGGCTGATCAGTTCGACAGTCATGTTGACGTTATCGCCGGGACGGCACATTTCAACACCCTCGGGAAGAGTGATGACACCGGTAACGTCGGTCGTTCTGAAATAGAACTGAGGTCTGTAACCGGAGAAGAAGGGCTTCGAACGGCCGCCTTCCTTTTCGGTAAGAACGTAAACCTGACCAACGAACTTGGTGTGGGGGTGAATCGAACCGGGCTTCGCAAGAACCTGACCTCTTTCGATACCCTTCTTGTCAACGCCACGGAGAAGAAGACCGACGTTATCACCCGCTTCAGCGAAGTCCATCATCTTGTGGAACATCTCGATACCGGTAACGACAGTCTGAGTCTTTTCTTCCTTCAGACCGACGATCTCGACGACATCAGCCATCTTGACGGTACCTCTCTCAACACGACCGGTAGCAACAGTACCACGGCCGGAGATGGAGAAGACGTCCTCAACGGGCATAAGGAAGGGAAGATCAGCCTTTCTGTCGGGCGTCGGGATATAGCTGTCGACAGCGTCCATGAGTTCCTTAATGCAGGCATACTCGGGAGCGTTCGGATCCTTGCTGGGAGACTCAAGAGCGACACGGGCAGAACCGCGGATGATCGGAATTTCATCACCCGGGAAGTCGTACTCGTTCAGAAGGTCTCTGATCTCCATCTCGACGAGGTCGAGAAGCTCAGGGTCGTCAACGATATCAACCTTGTTCATGAAAACAACGATAGCGGGAACGCCGACCTGACGGGCAAGAAGAACATGCTCTCTCGTCTGAGCAAGAGGGCCGTCGGTACCTGCAACGACCAGGATTGCGCCGTCCATCTGAGCAGCACCGGTGATCATGTTCTTGACATAGTCAGCGTGGCCCGGGCAGTCAACATGCGCATAGTGACGCTTCTCGGTTTCGTACTCGACGTGTCTCGAGTTGATTGTGATACCACGAGCCTTCTCTTCGGGGCAGTTGTCGATCTGATCGTAAGCGAGGAAATCGATGTTGCTGTTCGTCAGAGAAAGGTACTTGGTGATAGCGGCGGTAAGAGTGGTCTTACCGTGGTCAACGTGTCCGATGGTACCGATATTCACATGGGGTTTGGTTCTTTCGAATTTTGCCTTTGCCATTTTAATATCCTCCTAAGAATATATTTTTTTGATTTTAGAAAATTGGGATTCCCCCGCGAAAAGCCGCGGGAGGAATGGGGGCGCGAAGATTATTTCGCGCGGTTCTTGATGATCTCGTCCTGAATGGACTTCGGAACATCCTGGAATCCGTGAGGCTCCATCACATAGACAGCGCGTCCCTGAGATCTCGAACGGAGTGCGGTTGCATAACCGAACATCTGTGCAAGCGGAACATACGCATAGATTCTCTGGACGCCGGGACTGATCTGCTCCATCGAGTCGATCTGACCGCGACGGGAGTTGATGTCACCGATGATATCGCCCATATAATCGTCCGGCGTCGTGACCGACACCTTCATGATGGGTTCGGTAAGAACGGGGTCTGCCTTCCGCATCGCTTCCTTGAATGCCATGGAACCGGCAATCTTGAATGCCATTTCGGAAGAGTCGACTTCGTGGTAAGAACCGTCGTACAGCGTCACCTTGACATCGACGACATTGTAGCCCGCAAGGACACCCGCCTGCATAGCGCCGCGGATACCTGCGTCAACCGCGGGAATGTATTCCTTCGGGATCGCGCCGCCGGTGACGGCATTGACGAACTCATAGCCTGCGCCCGTCTCGTTCGGTTCGACCGTGATCTTGACATGACCGTACTGACCTTTACCACCCGACTGACGCGCATACTTGGTTTCCTGGTCGACCTTCTTGCGGATGGTCTCCTTGTAGGCAACCTGCGGTGCGCCGATGTTCGCCTCTACCTTGAACTCGCGAAGCAGACGGTCAACGATGATCTCCAGGTGGAGCTCGCCCATACCGGCGATGATCGTCTGTCCGGTCTCTTCATCGGTGTAGGTACGGAAGGTCGGGTCTTCTTCGGCGAGCTTCGCCAGAGCGATCGACATCTTTTCCTGACCGGCTTTCGTCTTCGGCTCGATCGCCTGACGGATAACCGGCTCGGGGAATACCATGCTCTCGAGGATGATCGGGTTCTTCTCATCGCAGAAGGTGTCGCCCGTCGTGGTGTTCTTCACACCGATGACGGCGGCGATATCACCTGCGTAGCAGACATCGATATCGGTTCTCTCGTTCGCATGCATCTGAAGGATACGACCGAATCTCTCGTCGCTGTCCTTCGTGGAATTGTAAACATTGGTTCCCTTTTCCACGATACCGGAGTAAACGCGGAAGAAGCAGAGCTTACCGACATAGGGGTCGGTCATGATCTTGAACGCGAGCGCGGAGAACGGCTCGTCGTCACTTGCGTGGCGGACATCCTCCTCACCGGTCTCGGGATTGACACCCTTGATCGCCTCGATATCGGTGGGAGCGGGCATATAGTCGACGATGGCGTCGAGCAGCTTCTGCACGCCCTTGTTCTTGTAAGAGGTACCGCAGCAGACCGGAACGATATCGTTCGCGATCGTAGCACGGCGGAGTGCCGCCTTCAGCTCGTCCACGGTGATCTCTTCTTCGTTGAAGAATCTGTCCATCAGAGTCTCGTCGGTCTCGCAGATCGACTCGACCATCTTGGCGCGGTATTCTTCCGCCATCGCACGCATATCCTCGGGAATCTCTTCCTCTCTCATATCCTTACCGAGGTCATCGTAGTAGACATCGGCTTTCATATTCATGAGGTCGATAATACCGCGGAAGGACGACTCAGATCCGATCGGGAGCTGAATCGGCACGGCGTTGGCATGAAGTCTCGTCTTCATCATCTCGACAACACGGAAGAAGTTGGCTCCCATGATGTCCATCTTGTTGACATACGCCATTCTCGGAACATGATACTCGTTTGCCTGGTGCCAGACCGTCTCGGTCTGGGGCTCAACGCCGCCCTTCGCGCACAGGACGGTAACTGAACCGTCAAGAACGCGCAGAGATCTCTGAACTTCTACGGTGAAGTCCACGTGTCCCGGGGTGTCGATGATGTTAATACGGTACTTGTGTTCTTTCGCATGTTCGGTGTCGTTATGATACTGGGTGGGAATCCAGTAGCATGTCGTGGCGGCAGAGGTGATCGTGATACCACGCTCCTGCTCCTGCGCCATCCAGTCCATGGTGGCACCGCCGTCATGAACCTCACCGATGCGATGTGTCTTACCGGTATAAAAAAGGATACGCTCTGTCGTCGTCGTTTTACCGGCATCGATATGCGCCATGATACCGATATTTCTGGTATGTTCAAGCGAATATTCTCTTGGCATGAACTTGTCTCTCCTCTTTTATCCGAATCAGAATCTGTAATGGGCGAAAGCCTTGTTGGCTTCTGCCATCTTGTGGGTGTCTTCCTTCTTCTTGAAAGC
Organism: uncultured Clostridia bacterium; assembly: GCA_937892405.1. Classification (GTDB taxonomy): domain Bacteria; phylum Bacillota; class Clostridia; order Oscillospirales; family CAG-272; genus UBA1740. Next base: position 3,299 of record CALAFS010000117.1, on the reverse strand, counting down.
GCCACCCATGCCAGCCTTCGCATCCATGATCTCGTTTGCGAGTCTCTCAGCCATGGTTTTCTCACCACGCTGTCTGGAATACGAAGTGATCCAGCGGAGTCCGAGCGTCTGTCTGCGCTCTGCTCTGACTTCCATCGGGACCTGATAGTTGGAACCGCCGACGCGGCGAGCCTTAACCTCGAGTACGGGCATGACATTCTCGAGTGCGGCGGTGAAAACATCAAGTGCGTTTTCTCCGCTCTTTGCCTCGATCATGGCGAATGCGTCATAAACGATCTTCTGGGCAACGCCTTTCTTTCCGTCATACATAATGTTGTTGATGAGCTTTGTGACAAGCTCGGAATTGTAGAGCGGATCCGGCAATACTTCTCTTTTGGAAATTTGACCTCTTCTAGGCACTGTACTTCCCTCCTTCATTAAAATATGATATCATAGGTACTCGGAATTTCTTCCGTTAGTGCTTTCGTTTGCGACGAAGTAGCATAAACAACTATATCCTCACAGCACGCGAGCACAATTTAGCGTCCGGCAGGTACCTTATTTCTTGGGACGCTTTGCTCCGTACTTGGAGCGGCCCTGCTTACGGTTGGCGACACCCTGCGTATCCAGTGTACCGCGGATGATGTGGTAACGGACGCCGGGCAGGTCACGAACACGACCACCGCGGATCAGAACGACCGAGTGCTCCTGAAGGTTATGTCCGATACCGGGAATGTAAGTGGTAGCTTCCATTCCGTTGGTCAGTCTTACTCTGGCGATCTTACGAAGAGCCGAGTTCGGCTTTTTCGGGGTAACGGTGGTAACCTTGGTGCAGACGCCTCTCTTCTGCGGTGCGCTAAGGTCGGTCTGTGCATTCTTCAGCGTGTTGAAACCCTTCTGAAGCACGGGAGTCTTCGACTTGAAAGTCTTCTCCGAACGACCCTGTTTGACGAGCTGGTTAAAGGTTGGCATTCCTTTTCCTCCTTCCTCAAAGATATAGTGTTTATCTATACGAGCCGCAAAAGGCGCGGCGGTATATTCTCAAATGGGCATAGGTATGGCTTTTCCACACACCTGCATGTTATTTTACCATTTTCAAGCTATCTTGTCAATAGGTTTTTGAAAAAAGTTTTCCCCACTTTCCGAAAAAACCGCGGAAAATACGACGGTTGTCGCGCTTTTCCGCGGTTTTTGATGTTCAGTCCCTTTTTCCGAACAGTCCGGCAAAGAAGGATCTTGCTTTCTTTCTGTTTTTCTTCGCCTTGATCCGGCGACGCCAGTCGGCAAAGCGCACCTTGAGTCCGCGCGCCTCCCGCTTCAGGTACTGGGGATAGGTATACATCGAGACATTCGCCGCAAAGTCACGCGCCTCCTTCGAGAAGAAGCCGCTCTCCTCAAGCTCCGTCCAGCCGAAGCCCTCGGCGTAAGTGTCGTGCAGAAGCGTCCAGAAAAAGAGCTTCGCGTCGATCCAGAGAAGATTGTAAACCTTGAAGCAGATACCGACCGAAAGATTGATGAAGGAGGACGAAAGAGGCAGATAGAGCCCGTGGTGGACAAGGAATTCCTTCACCGCCATATACACGGCGGGCACCTGCGCATAGTTCTTGCGGAACATGCGGGCACGCACCTGCTTCGGATAGACGCGGTGATGAAGAAGGACACCCTCGCACTTGCCGATCCGCTCGGCGAGAGACAAGGAGGTCAGGGTGAAATAGACATCTTCAAAAATCTGCGCACTCTCGAGGAAGGAAAGCTCCTTTTCGTTTACAAAATCGCGGCGGAAGAGCTTATTCCACACATAGCCTTCGGTGGACTGGAAGATGGTGTCGGGGCACTCGTTCTTCCCCGTGACGCGCCCGCCGGCAAGGACATCGGCGTGCTCGCTCGGAATGCTGCGCTTGAATCTTGCGGTGCGGTTCTCGAAAAGGTCGTATTCGCAGACGGCGATATCGAGATCCTTTTCTTTTGCGGTGCGGTAGAGCGTCTCGAGCATCGTCGGCTCAAAGAAGTCGTCGGCGTCAAGGAAAGAAAGATACTCACCGCGGGCACGACGCAAGCCGTTGTTGCGCGCCTTTGCGGGTCCGGCGTTTGTCTCGGTGACGATACGGATGCGGGAGTCGATCTTCTGATACTCTTTCAGAATGGCGAGAGAGCGGTCGGTCGAGCCGTCGTCAATACAGATGATCTCGATCTCGCGGAGCGTCTGCGAGATCACGCTGTCCAGCGCCGGGCGCAGATAGTCCGCAGCATTATAAATCGGCATGACGACAGTGACCGAGATCGGCTCGGTCTGTATCGTTCCGTTTTCTTCGTTCAGAATTTTATCGCTCATCGTATTCCTTTTCCGCCGTCCGGGCGGCGGTCATCAGAAAATGCAAAGTCCGGTTGGTTTTTCTCGTTTTATTTATTCTACCACAAACAGAAAAAAATGTCAACTGTTTCTTTTTTCTTCGGAAAAGAGAAAAAAAGAAAGGTTCCGGCACCCGTCCGCCTTTTCATAATGCCCCTGTTTTTTTCGGAATGATAAAAAAGGCGTGATTTTCTTTGCTTTTCCGTCGAAGCTTCGCAAAATGACTATATTTATTTGCATTATAGCGATTTTTTATGAATTCGCCAAAAAAGAGAATCTCCCGCTCCTGCCGCATACTCTGCGGTGGGGAGCGGGAGATTCGGATTATTTCGCGATATAGACCGTCTGATTTTCTTCGAGCGGTTCGTCGGGAATGTGAATCTCATCGGGCTCGAAATCCGAGTCGAGCGTGACACCGCGGGGCGCGGTGTCCTCGATCTCGACCTCCTGGTACGCGTCGATGCCGGTACCTGCGGGAATGAGTTTACCGATGATGACATTCTCCTTGAGTCCGAGGAGCTGATCCTCTTTTCCGCGGATCGCGGACTCGGTCAGCACCTTGGTCGTCTCCTGGAAGGAGGCGGCGGACAGGAAGGACTCGGTCATCAGAGATGCCTTTGTGATACCGAGGAGCATGGGTGCGCCCTCCGCCTCACGGGCGGTCAGGTCACCGGCGGCACGGCGTGCCGCGATCTTCTCGTTCTCTTCACGGAATTCCAAAATGTCGACGGTCGTGCCGACGAGGAGATCGGTATCGCCGGGATCCTCGACTCTGACCTTTCTCGTCATCTGGCGGGTGATACATTCGACATGCTTGTCGTTGATTTCAACATCCTCTCCGCGGTACACCTTCTGTACTTCGCGGATGATGTAGTCATAGACGGCGTCGATACCGCTCATGTGCAGGACATCGGCGGGGTTCAGGAAGCCCTCGGTCAGCTGCTGACCGCGGACGACATGCTGCTCATCC